>JAZREB010000369.1:0-3025 GCA_045660585.1 Faecousia sp.
TGGGAAGAATCTTCCCCGGCCACCGCCTCTTCTTCTCGGGAAGGAGCGCCCATCCGCTTCTCTGACTGTTTCCCCTTTTCTACAAGCTCACTGCGGTAGGCCTGACGGGATGCTGACCAGCCACCCCTGAGAGCACGCATGGCAAGGGTGCTTCGGGGCACGCCGTACCGCTGTGCTAAAGCATTCTGGGTCATGGTGCCGGTGATGTACTCTTGTCGAACCTTGTCCCAATTAACCATAGCACTCTTCCTCCTCGTATTTGGCAAAGAGCACCTTGGCAATGGGGCACTTGCTGTAATCCATGGAACAGCAGTAAGCTCGGTGAAATGCTCCCATGCGGGCACGGCGATTAAAATTCAGGCAAAGGGTGCTCCCCTCTACCAAACCCTCACAAACCACCCTTCGGGGAGACTCCCTGATGTAAAAAGGACACTCGGGTAATAATTCAAGTTCTTCTCTCGTAGATTTCATCTAAATTCCTCCAATTCTTTCCGTAATACGTTTCCATCGCTTCCGTAATATCACATCCTCCCGGCAGACCCAAGAGTCCCTTATAGTGCTCCGGAGTAATGTTCTCTGTGCCAAAGATCCGTTGCATTCGCAGACAGGTGGCATTGCTTGGGCCGAATTCTCCCAACTCCCTATTCCACGGTGGGGCCCACAGGTGCCGTGGTACATGACCGGTTCCAAGGTTATCTGTGGGCATGAGCCATTCCAGCTCCTTTCCCTTTTCCCTTTCTTTCGGGTCTAAGTTCCTTAGGACACCACGGACATACTTTAGCCGTGGGATCCCCCTGCGTAGGGCCTTTCCCACACCGTAGTAGAAGAGATACTCTCCAAATTCCTCCACTAACTCCTCAACATCCCCATAGAGCCATTTGTTGGACTCGATTTTTAGCCGAACAGTAATATCTCGGCAGATTTCCAAGATCCGTTTCCGTCGGGCTTCATGGGGGGAAAGGTTTTTTTCCTTTTCCCTAAAGGGAAGAACCGGGTTCATTTCTCCCCCGTTTTTAAAAAAATTATTTTTTATGTTTTTGTTTTTGTTTTCAGCCTCGGTATTGGTATTGGTATTGGTCTTGGTATAGGTATTGGTATTGGTATTGGTATAGCTGCTTTTGCTAAGGTTTGCTGTCTTTGCTACAAAACGCTCCCGATCATCCCCTATATTTTGTGTATGATCCACAAAGGCAGTCTTCGTCTCTTCCCCCACTACGCCCCATCCACGGCCAAGATCCCGTAGACCGGCAAGGCAGTCATTCATCCCTCTCTATAGCCTCACAGCCCTTTTCTTCTGCAAGTCGCTGTGCCTCTGCCTCTTTCCTTCGGCGGCTCTGGATCCCCTTTTTCCCCGCCTCACTGCGCTTATCTGACAGGGACTTCCATTCCGATTGGAACCGTCTCTGGCGATTAAGCACACGGGGAATATAGTGAACCAGAACCCCGTCAACACAGGGCTCCTCCCCGGTCATACAGAACCACAGGAGGGCACGGATCAGCTTGCCGAATTCCTCGTTGGAAAGGAGCTTCATTTCCTCGTAATACTCAAAGGGAATGGGAGCATAAAAACGGGAATTCAAACTCTGTGCAAATCGGTTCAGCCACTCTTGGGTGAATTCCTCCCCGGATCGGAACTCCGGCTGTTCATTGGTCGGATTCCACATAGTCCTCACCTCCCATCTCTTCTCGGAGCTCCCACTCTTCACGAAGGGGTCTGGTGCAGTGATCCGCACCGTGTTCTCTCAGATATTCTCGTAGATTCATCTGTGTACCTCCCAAAATATGAAAATATTCTATAAAATAATCTTTCCAAAGTCCCAATTATAGGACACCCTCTGTGGTATACTAAAAATAGGGAGATTATTTAATATTACAAACATTCGTCTCAATGACCGCTAATCACGCTATAGGGTAAAATTTAAAGGATCCCGTCACACAGGCTCCCCATGTTATGGATCTGGCCCACTCCGAGATCCCCGGAGGGAGACTTCCCCAATCGTGAGCATCCGGCACGATCCAATGGGGCATTTTGGGTATCGTACACCCGTAAACACCCCATTGGGGGCCTCTGTTCCTTTCTCACTCCCTGGGAATGATCCTCAAACATCATCATTGCAAGAATTCCGAGAGGGAAAGAACAGAACGAACACTGGATTCGATGACCTCACGTCACGCTCATATTATAGCAGTTCAAATAAGATTTGTCAAGGGAATTTGAACACCCGTTCAAAATATTTTTTAAATGTGATTTACAGCTCCTTGTCGCGTGATTCTCTGTCAGTTCGAAAGGCAGAAGTTTGGTTTTCTCCCCATTTGACATTCTGTCCAAAAAAGTTTTTTAATAATTGACATTTGGTCACATGTGTGATATGATAGTACCAACACCAAAAATTTATTTTAGGAGGGACTATTATGTCAACACCTAACGAACGGATCCGCAAACGTCGGGAAGTCCTCGGCCTGTCCCAATTAGACATTTCCGAGAAAATGGGCTATACCAACCGTTCCACCATCGCCAAATTAGAAGCCGGTGTAAACCACGTCAACACAAAAAAGCTCCCTGCCCTCGCCCGTGCCTTAGAGACCACCGTCAGCTATCTGATGTGTGAGACCGACGATTACTACGACTACGACTTAGATCCCGATCACAGACTCCGTGAGATCCCCGACGAGATTTTCCGCAACCTCTACCCCAAATGTAGGGGCAATACCCGTCAGATCTGGCTGGCATACCTCCGTGGTGAGGGTAGGCCCCAGCCTGTACTGGACGTTAACAAAGAACTTCGCTTCGCCCTCTTCGGCGGCTACGAGGATGTAACCGACGAGATGTACGAAGAAGTCCTCCGTTTTGCGGAATACGTCAAGGATCGGGAATCCAAAAAGAAATCCAAACCCTGACCTCGATCCCTGCACTCCCCACGGATCAGGGATCCCAAAGGAGGATCCATGAACCATCTAACAGCCCTATACCACATGGCAGAGGATGAGAAAATTCCCATCCTCTCCTATCCCCTGCCCCAAACCG
>JAZREB010000370.1:0-13484 GCA_045660585.1 Faecousia sp.
GAAGCACCTCTCAGCTTAAGATTTTGATGAGATTTTTGACGGGTTCGACGCAGCCTTGCTGTCGCAAGGCAAGGAGAACTAAGTTAAAAAGATCGCAAAAGATTTGCTGAGAGGCTGTCGGGTTCGACTCCCCTCAGCTTACCCCTTACACTACTCACAAAGGAGAAACCATATGAAAGCACAATTAGAACAGATCAAAGTCACCGCTTTGGCTGAGATCGCCGCTGCAGAAGACGCCGCTTCTTTGGACGCTGTCCGTGTCCGCGTCCTTGGCAAAAAGGGCGACCTCACCGCAGTTCTCAAGCAGATGGGCAAGCTCAGCGCCGAGGAGCGCCCCATTATGGGTCAGATCGCAAACTCCGTCCGTGCAGAGCTGGAATCCGCACTGGAAGAGCGCAAGACCGCTATCGCCTCCATCGCTCTGGAAAAGCAACTCTTAGAAGAGACCATCGACGTCACCGTCCCCGGCACCAAGACCCCTCTCGGCTCCCAGCACCCCATGAACAAGGTTCTGCAAGAAGTCAAAGAGATCTTCATCGGCATGGGCTACACCATCGTTGACGGCCCCGAGGTAGAAGAGGCTGCCTACAACTTCACCCGTCTGAATATCGAAGAAGGCCACCCCTCCCCTGACCGTTCCGATACCTTCTACTTCAATGACGAGGACTCCGTCCTCCTCCGTACCCAGACCAGCTCCGTCCAGATCCGTGTTATGGAGAACATGCAGCCTCCCATCCGCGTTCTGGCTCCCGGCCGTGTCTTCCGTAAGGACGAGGCCGATGCTACCCACTCCCCCATGTTCCACCAGATCGAGGGTCTGGTCGTTGACGAGGGCATCACCATGGCTGACCTGAAGGGCGCTCTGGAGACCCTCATTAAGCGCCTGTACTCCGAGGATGCTGTCTGCCGTTTCCGTCCCCACCACTTCCCCTTCACCGAGCCCAGTTGCGAGGTCGACATGCAGTGCTTCAAGTGCGGCGGCAAGGGCGAGGTCGACGGTGTCGTCTGCTCCACCTGCCATGGGGAAGGCTGGATCGAACTCCTGGGCGCCGGCATGGTTCACCCCAAGGTTCTGGAGTCCTGCGGTATTGACTCCACCAAGTATTCCGGCTTCGCATTCGGCATTGGCCTGGAGCGTATGGCAATGGGTCGTCTCCGTTTTAACGACCTTCGCCTGATCTTCGAGAACGACGTCCGTTTCCTGTCCCAGTTCTAAGGAGGTATCACCATGAAATTAAACAGAAAATGGCTCCATGAGGAATTTGTTGATCTTTCCCATGTTTCCGATAAAGAATATGTAGAAACTCTCACCGTTGCCGGTCAGAAGGTCGAGACCTATGAGCGAATGGACGCTGAAATCAAGAATGTTGTTGTCGGTAAGGTTCTGTCCATTGTCCGTCACACCAACTCCGACCACATGTGGGTCTGTCAGATCGATGTGGGCAAGGAAGAGCCCGTCCAGATCGTCACCGGCGCCCAGAACGTGAAAGAAGGCGACTTAGTCCCCGCCGCCCTCCACAACTCCCGTCTCCCCGGCGGTATCAAGATCACCAAGGGCAAGCTCCGCGGAGAAGTCTCCTGCGGCATGCTGTGCTCCATTAACGAGCTGGGTCTTACCACCCACGATTTCCCCGATGCATGTGAAGACGGCATCTGGATCCTCAATGATGAGGATTGCAAGGCCGGGGACGATATCAACTTAGTCATCGGCAACGACGACACCGTAGTAGAGTTCGAGATCACCAACAACCGTCCCGACTGCTACAGCATCATCGGCCTTGCCCGTGAGTCTGCCGCCGCATTCAACCTGCCCATGAAGCACCACGAGCCCGTTGTGAAGGGCGGTGGCGAGGGTAACCTCCTTGACCTCATCGATGTAGAAGTTCCCGCCGAGGTGCTGTGCCGTCGTTATTCTGCCCGTATGGTGCGTAACGTCAAGATCGCTCCCTCTCCCAAGTGGCTCCGTCAGCGCCTCCGCGCCAACGGCGTTCGTCCCATTAACAACATCGTTGACATTACCAACTATGTCATGCTGGAATACGGCCAGCCCATGCACGCATTCGACTACCGCTACATTTCCTCCAAGACCATCGTGGTTCGTGAGGCTGTAGAGGGCGAAACTCTGGTCACTCTGGACGGTAACGAACGGAAGCTGACCCCCGGTATGCTGGTCATTGCCGACGGCGAAAAGCCCATCGGGCTTGCAGGCATTATGGGCGGTATGAACTCCGAGATCGTAGAAGATACCGTTGATGTGGTCTTCGAGTCTGCTAACTTCGACGGCACCTCCATCCGTCAGACCGCACTGGCTCTGGGTATGCGTACCGAGTCCTCCGGCAAATTCGAAAAGAATCTGGATCCCATGATGACCGTCCCCGCCGTCAACCGTGCTTGCGAGCTGGTAGAGCTTCTGGAAGCAGGCGAAGTTCTGGACGGTATGATCGACATCCTCAACTACGTTCCCCAGCCCCGTACCATGGAGCTGGAGACCGACCGTATCAACGCCCTTCTGGGCACCGAGATTTCCGAAGCCGATATGGTCGACTACCTCCGCCGTCTGGAGATCCCCGTAGAGGGGACCACCATCCATGTCCCCTCCTTCCGTCCCGACCTGCAGATCATGGCAGACATCGCAGAAGAAGTCGGCAGACTCTACGGCTACAATGTCATCCCCACCACTACCTTCCGGGCACAGACCGCAGAGGGCGGCTACACCGGCAATATGGTGAAGGAAAACCTCACCGGCTCCCTGTGCCGTAGCCTGAACTACAGCGAGATCCTCAGCTATTCCTTCGTCTCCCCCAACATCTTCGACATGATCCGCCTGCCCGAGGACAGCCCCCTGCGTAAGACCCTGAATATCTGCAACCCCCTGGGTGAAGATACCTCCATCATGCGTACCGTGGCTCTGCCCTCTATGCTGGCTGTCTTAGCTCGTAACTATAACTACCACAATGCCAACGTCAAGCTCTACGAGCTTGCCAAGGTATACCTCCCCGTAGAGGGCGAGGTTCTCCCCCGTGAGCCCAAGCACCTGGTTCTGGGCTTCTACGGTGAGGGCGATTTCTACAGCCTCAAGGGCGATATCGAGACCATTTTCGAATGTCTCAATGCTCCCGCAGCTCGCTTCACCGCCAAGAAGGATCATCCCTCCTACCATCCCGGCCGTTGCGCCACCATTACCATGAACGGCATGGAGATCGGTGTCTGCGGACAGGTGCATCCCCTGGTAGCTAAGAACTACGACATGGATACACCCATCTACGCCGCCGAGATCGACTTCGACCTCCTGGCAGACATGCTCCTTCCCAAGAAGACCTTCACCCCCCTGCCCAAGTATCAGGCCGCTACCCGTGACATCGCTGTGGTATGTGACGAGGCCGTTACCATTGCAGAGCTCACCGATTGCATCCGCGCCGCCGGCAACAGCCTCCTGCGGGATGTGAAGCTCTTCGACATCTACCGTGGCAAGGGCGTAGAAGAGGGCAAGAAGTCCGTCGCCTTCTCCCTGACTCTCCGTGCTGATGATCGCACCCTCACCGATACAGATGTTGAGTCCGTCATCACCCCCATCCTCGAGAGGCTTGCATCCACCCTGGGTGCAAAGCTGAGATAACTTTCCCCCAAATCCCCGGAATCACGAAATTTCTTCCCCAAAACCCTTTACATTCCGGGGATTTTAGGGTATGATAATACTGTTTCTTGATAAAAAGATAAGTATAAAGTATAAAACATTTTACAAAGGAGGCCGACACCATGGACCACAATACCAAGAAAATCCCCGTTATCATCGAAAACCAAGAGGAAATGAAAGTTATCCTCACACAGGTATACCGTTCCCTCACAGAAAAGGGCTATAACCCCATCAACCAGATCGTCGGCTACATCCTGTCCGAAGATCCCACCTACATCACCAACCACAACAACGCCCGTGCCTTGATTTGCAAATTAGACCGGGATGAACTCCTGCAAGAACTGGTGAGACACTACCTCTTCGATTGATTTTCCCATCGTTTCCGGAACTTCCCATTCCCAAAAACTTCCAATTAACCCCTGCAACTCGGACCATCGGTAACAGAATGCAAAAAATAGTTGACAAATCAATCTCTATATGTTACAATATGGTTACATTTTTATTAGGAGGCTACTATGTCCGAAAAAAATGAAGTTTTAATGTATCAGGGCAAGCCCTTGATCCGCAAGGACGACATGGTCTATTACGGCTCCATGTCTGACGAATTCATCATCCAGATGCAGATCAAAGAGACCACGGATCTCGACGACCTGAAACTGGCTACAAAGGTTATCGTTCAGCTTCAGCGCACCGATCCCAATGCCCGTAGCAAGGATCGCATCGTGAAGAAGGGCGAGTATGACGGCTTCTACGCAGCATTGGAAGTTGGCTGCATTTGGCTGTCCCGTTACGTCAAGAAGTAACAACCATTTTTGAACTTTGGGAGGTTCCTATGAAACGACTTATCATCCGCATTTTAGCAGTGATTTTAACTGCTGTCATTGTTACATCCATTGTCCTTGTTACCACTGCCGCCCCCATGGCCAGCCACATCGGCATTGTGAAAGCCCGTGGCGGTCTGCGCCTGCGCAGTGAGGCAACCACCGCCTCTTCTACCCTGACCATCGCCCCCTACGGCGACAGCGTAGTCGTTCTGGAAAAGAAGGGCGACTGGTACAAGGTCAACTACAATCTCCGGATCGGCTATATGAGTGGTGAATACCTCACCCTGAAGGAACGGGAGAACGTAGACCTGGGCACAGGTGCTATTGACGGCTCTGTAGTGAACATGCGTAGCGGTCCCTCCACTTCCAACAGCACCGTCACTCAGCTCAGACGGAATACCGAGGTCGAGATCTTCGGCTTCAACTGCGGTTGGTACAAGGTTCGCACCAATAACGGTCAGATCGGCTACATCCGTTCCGACTTACTGAAACTCCTGGATAAGCCCACAGAGAATCACGGCTCTGCATCGGGCAGCTCCTCCGGCAGTTCCTCTTCTTCCAACTCCGCAGGAAAGAAGCTGGCTGACTATGCAACCGCTCTGGTTGGTTGCCCCTATGTTTACGGTGGCACCTCTACCTCCGGCTTCGATTGCTCCGGCTTTACCCAGTACTGCGCACGGAATAACGGCATCACCATCAATCGTACCGCTACTGCTCAGCTCAAGAACGGCGAATATGTAGAACGTTCCGACCTGCAGCCCGGTGATCTGGTATTCTTCGGCTACGGCAGTAGCGCAAGCCACGTAGGCATCTACATCGGCGACGGAAATTTTGTCCACGCCCAGAACTCTTCTACCGGTGTTGTCATCACTTCCCTGTCCCAGACCTACTACGACAGCCGCTACCTCACCGCCCGCCGCATCACCGACTGATATTTCTATCACATAATTCAGAAAAAACCCGGTCCTCATAGGATCGGGTCTTTTTTCACCTATTCACTCCTCATTGCGATTCATAACGCATCCACAATTTCATTTATATATATCCATTATTTCAAGATTCTTCCATTTTTCCGAAATTCTTTCTTTTTACGGGAATTCTTTCATAATATCGTGATATTTCCATATATACACTTGATTTATTCCATATGATCTTGTATAATATATTGCATAATTTATAAATTTAGGAGGCACAAGATGAAATTTATCCAAATTTCTAAGCGGATCCTGGCCTTTCTTCTGATCCTGTGTACCCTTGTGGGCTTACTCCCCGGAGTTGCAGTGTTAGAAGCCAAGGCAGAACCCAAACCCGACACCCGTGATCTCTCTTCCGATATCACAGATCTGGTCGATGAGCTCAAAGACCTGTATAACAACATTGAGATCCCAACCAATAAGCGCAAGGAAATTACCTCCTCCAATATGAGTTCTCTGGACGGTGTGTATTTCCTTCTCAACGGATCAACATCCAACTATCATATCATGAACCCCCATGCCAGCCTGGCGAACAAATCCCTCCGCATCACAAAGAACACTCCAAGGGTACCCGTTAAGAATCCCGTAACCGGCGATACCCTCCCTACCCTTCCTGTCACTGTGGTCAGCAGTCCTCACTATACCATTAGTAAGATTAACAATAATTCCATCCGTGATCTCAACCAGTGTATTGAAATTTCCAAATACACCGGCACCGTTACCAAGGATACGACTACGACCCACGATGTAGGCACGGGATGGCAGGCCTATGTGAATTGGGAGTATGATCGATATAGAGATTGGTCCGGGAATAAAGCATTTGGTACCTATCTGGGCATTACGAGCAAACCCACTGCCAGCAAAACCACCGCCTATACCTTCAAGGCGCTCAGCCCCAATCGTACTACCGCTCCCTATGTGGGCTCTAATTCCAATGACCCGGACATTGACTACTTAGGATCCGGCACACCGTACTTCTTCATTCCCAATTTAAGTAGCAGTACAGCCACCACAAGCACCACTAAGATCTATCAAATGGGCTATACCGGCAAAGGCGTTTTAAATTATTTCCTGGGCATCGATGGGAAGTTGAGTCACTACGCCACCTATGGCACCATGTCCATGATCGTCCGCGAGGACAAGAATAAAGCTTCGGAATGGAGCAGCCTTTACGTCAATCAATTCTATTTGAACTGGTTCCTGTTTGAGGTTTCTCCCCTTACTTTAGAGCTTTACAAGGCTCTGATGCAGGTGAAGCCCTATGTCACCGGAGCCAATTCCAACAACAAATACCCTCAGGAAACCTATTATAATTTCCTAAATTACACATACAACGCCTTCCTTACATATAACAGCAATCGCGGCACCTTCAATACCGACAAAACCAATGCCAACCGTCTTAAATTTGATGCCCTGGCAAAGGATCTGATCTCCTACTCTGCCTATCTGGATGTAGAAGCCAATCCCGATTCCTATATGGACATCCCTCTGGAAGTACTGGACTTCCGGGCAGACGGTCTGATGTTCGAGGGATATAATCGGAATAACGCCTATTCCTTAGCTTACACTGCCCCCACCCTTCCCGGCACCAGCCTCTCTCGCCCCGGAACTGCAGGCAAATGTGAGTCCGGCACCGGCCGCTACTATGTAGAGGGGCTGATCCAGCCCACCTTAGTCAACGGTAACATTGCTTATACACAAGAAACGATTACCTATGTTGCAACTGCGCTCCACCTGCAGCACCACACCTTCGACGATCCTGCCGCTAACGATAGCACTTACTACAAGAAGGATTTTTCTGCCACAGATGATATGCAGACAAATTATAACAGCGTTTTTATGAACCGGGTGGATCCCATCGGAACTACAAACCGCCCCAATACCAATACCCCCTCGGGAAACATGACCTTAGCCGATTACACCAGCACCATGGCTCTTGTAGCAGCAAACGATGGCTACCTCCCCTACAGCAAGGTGCAAACCTGCTTCGACCTTGCCTATTATATGCTCACCAATATCTGGCAGGAAACCCGTCCCGACGATATTGTGGAAACCAAATCCGGCAAGAATCTGACCTATAACAAAAAGATCACAGAGCTCCAAACCATGCGTCTGCTGAAGGATACCAACGGTTATTACCACTTCAAATCCGATAAGCAAAACGGCAGAGTCCTGGACACCGGTGTCATCTTCAACTATCCCTCTATGACCGATGTAGATGTGGTTTATCCCTTCCTCAATGCTGCCGCCGGTCTGGGCTTTGAAGGTTCGGGTATGTTCCCCACAGGAACCACCGGTGGTGTCCCTGATCCCAAAGACAAGGTATACTCCTACGCAAACTACTTGGTCATGTATCACGTCCAGAGTTCCTTCATCTACTATGAATCCAAGAAGCTGAATTTCACCTTTAGCGGTGATGACGACGTTTATTTCTTCATTAACGGCAAACTAATCTGCGACATTGGCAGTATGCACTCAGCCACCACTCGTTCCTGTGACCTGAACGCCAAGGTAGCCGCCGGAGACATCCAGTTGAAAGATGGCGACATCTGTACCTTCGATATGTACATGGTAGACCGCCACTCTTCCGGTATAAACATGAACCTGTCCACCAATATCGATATGATGCCCTACGGCGCTGTTACGGATAAGGTACAGTACCTGTACACCGGTGCCGGACAGATCGGAGAAGAAATCAAAGAAGGTGACGTCGTTGCCGACCAGACCGAAGTAGGCTACGGCTTCAAGCTCCTGAACCGTTGCGAACACGGCGTACAGAATCTGAGTTTCAATGACCCCGACCTTGGGGTAACCCTGTCTTCCGGCACTGCGAAATTGGGGAGCAATACCAATGTAGAAGATCTGATCCTCATTTACCGTTCCTATGATCCCAATGACAACCTTCTGTGGAACGATACCCCCACAAGTGTATCCTATACCCAGATCCACGACATCCTGTTTGACGCCATTGATGACTTAGACAATGTCAATCCTATGAAGGATCAGGCTTATATAGTTACCGGACTGACTGCCAAGCACCTGGATGACCTTCTGAAATTAGGCATCCCTGCCAATGTCCAGCTGAGCATTTACGGCTTCCACCGTACTGTCCAGGCCTCTGTTGGCGGCTATACCAACACGGTATATACCTCCTGTACCCCCATTGATGCCAGAGCCGGGGAAAACAGCTATACTTACGATGCTCCCATTAACGGCTTTGCCGTCCGTAACCTGTATGTTCAGAACATGAATGACATCACCGCCGAACCCTTAAAGGTGGTTCTGGACTACGGCAAGCCCATTGAGTTCACCCTCCAAGAGATTTATCAAGCCATATCCTACAATCCCTTAGAAGCTGAGCTGTCCTTTATGGGTATGTTAACCGCAGGCGAACACGGAAAAACCCTGTTCAAAGTCCCCGGAACCCTCTATCTGAAGGAAAATAAGGCACAAAACAAGCCCTTAGTAACAGACTGGGGTACCTATGACCGGATTCTTGACACCTTCCGTTTTACTCCTAAGGGGATGTTGGATTCCGCAGAGCGAATTTACGCCCTCATAAAGATCTACGACCATTTCTTAGACGGAATTTGGTACCTCACTGTTGCCATTGAGTTCATCCCGGCTAACATCATGTATTACGAAGCCGAGCAGCTGGCGCAAGACGGTGTTCTGACCCTGACAGATAAAACCACTGTAGAAGTCGATGCAGAAACCCAGCCCCCTGCTGACGGGGAAGAAGACCCCGGCATGACGGAAGATCCCGGCATGACCGAAGACCCCGGCATGACGGAAGACCCCGGTATGACGGAAGAACCCTACCCAACCGAGGAAACCGAGGCTACTGAGCCCACGGAGCCCACTGACAAAGAGGAAGCCATCTACAATAACCGGTTTACCCACATCGTAGATTACGAAGATCGGGAGGGTCCTGCAAGCACCTATTCCCCCACAGGAGACGACAGCGTTCTCTTCTTCGACTTTGGTTCTACAGGCAATTCCCGATACCAAACTGATATCTACGGCAATTATGACTTCAACAATAGCGATAACTGGTTTATGGCGGATAGCTATACGAATAAGACAAAGAAAATCGAAAACGGAGCGCTGAGAATCGAGTTCTGTAACCCACATACTACCAACTATTACTATGGCTATGTTTGTTCCTCCCCCACTTTGGACGGCACCACCGGCTTCCCTATGAGTTACAAACCCCATAAGGATGATGTATGCGAGGTTCGCATTAAGGTAGATCAGGCTACTGTTCGATCCGATTCCGGTCTTTCCTTCTGCATCGAGAGCTTCCCGGCAATGGAAAACCGGAACCTCCGAGCCAGAAGCACCATCTATATCCCGAAAGACCGATTTGGAGAGGGTTATTTCGTCTACCAATTCTCTATGAATAACGGAATAGCCGGCACCCCCTCGGATTTTAGATACAACTCCCTGACCATCCTTCGCAGGTTTAACATTCTACTGTCCAATATTAGCCAAAATTCTGTCACAAAATGCTCTATAGACTATCTCTACATCGGTCCCAAGGAAAAAGCCCCTTCCGCCCACGATGACAGCTATATTTTCATGGGCATGGATAATAACCCTGCAGATCAGTACCGTTACCTGAGCGAAGTCTACGGTATCGAGCATAATTTTGACACTGTGAATGACGGTAGCTGGACCTATGACAGTGCAGAGGTTTCCTCCCTGACGAAGGAAAGCGGCGTCATCTCCATGACCACCGTAGCCGGAAAGGAAAATCCTTGGATCCAAACCTGCGACGGCCTGAGTTATCCCCTTTGGAAAGCAGATACTGCCCGTGTCCGTGTAAAGTTCACGGATCTGTCTCCCCTTCTGTCCCAAACCGAGGGAAGCACCGGTAGTGAGGAAGAGGGCGACTCCGAAGCCGATGGCTACGAACAGCCCACCCTCCGTCTGACCTTCCTGACAGATGATCCGAATCAGAGCGAGACCTATGTAGAATGGAATCTGACGGAAGAAATGCTCGCAGACGGAATCTACCGCGTCTTCGAAGCTTCCATCTCCGACCTATGGGAATCTGCCCCCAACCTAAAGGCGCTGGGTCTTTCCCTCCACCATGTCACGGGAGCAAACGGCGGCACCGGTAAAATTACCATCGATAAGTTCTACGTTGGTCCCTCTACCCCCCAGGATCCCGACAACCTCATCCATATGGCACAGGAGCCTACCCGGGATCTGCCCCAACGTACGGAGTATTACACCCCCAATTACGACACCCGGGTGCTGTATATGGGCTTTGATGATACCGTTGCAGATCGAAGTCGCTATATCAATGGTAATACCTCCGATAGCGCCGGTCCCAACAACCTCTATGGCTATAAGAACTTTGATGACGCAACGAACTGGTGGATGCCCACATACGGCAAAAATGACTCCAAACTCAAAATCGAGAACGGTGCCCTCACCTATTCCATAACTCCGGATTCAACTTGGGGTTATATTGGAACAGGTGCAAAAGACCCTAACAATAGTAGCGCAGCCAATGCAGAATTCCCCCTGAACCTTAAGACCAATACAAATGATTGGGTAGAAATCCGCATGAAGCTGAAAGATGTAGCCAACACCTCATCCGGTCGCAATCTCCACCTCAATTTGGAGTTTTTCAAAACTGCCGGTAATGTGGATAAATCCAACATGAGTAAATTCTCCCATAAATTTAACTCTACCAAAGCCAACGGGGATTATTTCATTCTGTCCTTCCAGCTTTCGAACGAAAACTGCGATACCTCCGAAGGTCGTCTGCGTTATTCTGCGGTCGGTACCGCAAGGCGTATCAACATCCTCATCGGCAATCTGAGTTCGGGAGACTATTACGAATGTTCCATCGACTATTTCTACATCGGACCCAAGGAACTGCGCCCCTCGGAATTGACCCACGAGCAGATCTACATCGGCTTCGAAGGAGATGCCGCCGCAGACTACAAGTACAATTCCGATACCTACGGTGCCAACCTGGACAAGAAAGAAAACTGGCGATACTCCATTTATCGCAGCAACGCCGCTACGATCCAAAACGGCATCATGTCCTACACCGTTTTAGACGACGGGTCCCCTTGGTTTGAAACCATGAAGGGCGGAATAGCTGGCACTACCGATGAACTTCCCTTAGAATTCCCCCTGTCCAAAGCCGAATCCATCCAAGTCCGCGTTCGCTACAGGGATCTGAAGCTACTCCCCGGTGAAACTACTGCTTATTTCAAGGTTTATTATGGCTATAAGGATCATGACGAGGCGGATCAGGCTTCTCAACACATTCCCATCCCCGCTTCCCATTACGCAACGAATGATAAATGGTTTACCTATACCATCACGCCCCAGGGACTGCCGTCAGATGTCACCGGTATCACCGGCATCCGTATCGAGTTTAGTAATCTCTACAATCCCGATAACGAGGGAGCCATCGATA
The DNA here is from genome assembly GCA_045660585.1 of Faecousia sp. GTDB lineage: Bacteria > Bacillota > Clostridia > Oscillospirales > Oscillospiraceae > JAZOXB01. The sequence goes on from JAZREB010000370.1 coordinate 11,878, forward strand.
TAGATTATATCTATATGGGTCCCTCCTTGGAGCATAATAAGGGAGGCTACCATCGGGATGAGATCTACACCTATGGCTATGATTCCTCCTATGCTATGGACACCAAGTATTCCGACAACGAAACCCTCTTTGTAGAAGGTAACGGTGTTCCTACCATGACATCGGACAACTCCATCAACTACGAGGGAACCAGGGACTATACAGAAGTTTCCTTCTCCTTTACGGGAACAGGCTTCGACCTCATCAGCCGCACAGGTAAACAGCAGGGCACCATCCGCGTTGCCATCTATAGCAATGCCGAACGAACCTATGACAGCTTCGAGAAATCCATTACCGTCAATAACAAGGGTGAGTTAGAGCTGTATCAAATCCCCGTAGTTTCTGTCCAGGGTCTGCCCCACGGCACCCACTACGTTAGCATCTGGGTCAACAAGCCTGTGGTAGCTGCAGATTTCCCCAACCTTCCCAACACACTCATCGAGCCCCTGTTGAGAGGCAACGAATTCTACATTGACGGTATACGGATCTATGATACCATAGACGTTACATCCCAAACCCCCTCAGCAGACGAACAGACCGCCTTGGCCGCCTATCGCGCCCACAAAGAAGGCTACCACTATGTAAAAGAGATTCGCAATCTCCTTTTGACAAAGGAAGCCTTTGACACCGTCACAGGAACCACCGCAGGCGCAGTCTTCATCGATGTCAATTCCTCCAATGTCAACCCCGAAACAGGAGAAGTGGTGGATCCCTCCAACGATTCCCTAACGGATTCCATTACCACCTATAACAACATCGGCCCCAAGAACGAGGTCTACTTAGCGCCCAATCAGGCGGTTGCCTTCCGCATCCGGATAGACTCCGTAGAGCCCATTGTCAGTCTGGATATCGGTGCAAAAACCATCTTAACAGGCTCTAAGTGCAAGCTGGCCATTGGTTTCGTGTCTCAATCCGGGGATACCTTCACTGCCCAACCGCCTAAGGAATATGACCTCCGCACCGCTACCACACAGTATCACGCAGTGGACGACGGAATGATCACAACCATTACAGAAGATGGGGAGACCGCTCTCTACATGGTGCTCTACAACAAATCCACGGGAGAAGATCAGGTGATCTCTATCACCGATATCAAGGTATCCTACGACACGGTTCCTCAGGTGCTCCCCCCTGTAGACGCTCCTACAGATCCCGAAGTCAAGGAACCTGCCCCCGTTGTTCTGTTGGTAGATAAGCCCACGGGAAAGGCCGTTGCTGTCTTTATGAAGGCCCTCTACGAGACCCCTGCAGATCCGGAGCCCACCGTACCTCAGGAGCCCACCGTACCGGATACCCCGGTGGTGGAAGGTATCAATATCTACCACAATCTGAATCTGGCAGCAGATATTTCCCTAAACTATCTCGTCAAGAAGACCGATCTGGTTGATTATGATTCCTTTATCATGACCTGTACCCTTCCTGTATACCAAGGTAATGTGCAAACAGGGACGCAAACGGTGGAGCTGGTTCCCGTAGAACGTGGCAACTATTACTACTTCACCTTGGAAGGCTTAACTGCCATCCAAATGAACAATGTTGTAGAAGGGGTTCTGACCCTTTCTAAGGAC
>JAZREB010000371.1:0-8970 GCA_045660585.1 Faecousia sp.
CAGCACAAAACTGCCCCAAACGCAACACGCTTGGGGCAGAGTTTGTGTTCTTAATAAATATCCTTTTCCAGGAGAGCGGCAAGAGCCTTAACGGCTGCTTCCTCGTCGCTGCCGTCAGCAATGAGAGAAATCTCGGTGCCGGTGCTGATGCACATGGACATAACACCTAACAGACTCTTAGCGTTGATCTTGCGATCATCAACTTCTACCCAGATGCTGGAACGGAATTCATTGGCCTTCTGAATGAAGCCGATGGCCTGCTTTTGATAAAGGCCGGACTCACATTTTACGATAGTCTTTTCTGTGTACACTTGTTTTCACTCCTTAATTTTGCACAATTATAATCGTGCTATACATAATATAAGCATAAAATAGGCATTTGTCAACAGTTTTTCGCAAATTACGACAATTCTGCTATGGTTACCCCATCTTCGCCCTCGCCGTAGACCCCCAGACGGTAGCGTTTTACGGCGCGGTTCTTCTTCAGTTCGTCCTGAACGGCTTTCCGAAGGACACCTGTTCCCTTTCCGTGAATGATACGAACAGAGGCCAAATTTGCCATCATGGCATTATCCAAGAAAATGGAAAGCGTAGAAATGGCCTCTCCTACGGTCATTCCTCTCAGATCCAGCTCTGTAGAGGCTCCGGCAGATCGGAACTCCTTTTGGGCGCGCTCAATGATCTTTTTCACCTGTTGGGGCTTTTCTTCGATGAGATATACTTCGTCCGGCTGCGCAGATAGCTTCATGATACCTGCCTGTAACTGATAGGAGCCGTCTTTGTTGATCTGCAGAACAGAAGCACGGGTACCGAAACGGATGATCTCAACAGTATCCCCTACTTTAATGGGGCGGGTAGCTTCCGGTCTGGGGGCTTGGGGAGCTTTTCCGGCAAAGCCTTCTTCTACCTCGTTTAGTTTCCGACGCAGTTCAGCCTGCTTTGCGTTGACTCCCTGGGCATCGGCAGTATCCTTTAGCTGTTTGCGCAGTTGTTTCAGTTCTTCCGCGACCTCGTTGGAGGTACGGCGTGCCTGATCAACAATGGCCTGGGCTTCTGCTCTGGCGGCTCGCATGGCCTTTTCCCGTTCTGCCTTGATCTCGTCATAGTAGGCCTGGGATTTTTGCTTCATCTGCTCTGTTTCTAATTTCAGACGCTGAGCCTCTAATTTAGCAGTCTCCATCTGCTGGCGCTGTTCTTCCAACTGATTCAGGACGTCCTCAAAATTACGGTCATTCTCGTTAACAAGAGAACGAGCCTGATCGATAATATGCTCCTCTAAGCCCAAACGTTTGGAAATCGCAAAGGCGTTGGATTTACCGGGGATGCCGATAAGGAGCCGATAGGTAGGACGGAGAGTCTCTACATCGAACTCACAGGAGGCATTCATGACACCCTTGGTACGCATGGCAAAGAGTTTCAGCTCTGCGTAGTGAGTGGTGGCGGCAACACGGCTACCGCATTTCCGGCAGAATTCGATGAGTGCCATAGCAAGGGCGGCACCTTCTGCAGGGTCGGTACCTGCCCCCAATTCGTCGAAGAGAACCAGCGTTTCATCGTCACATTCTTCTACGATCTGTACGATATTCTTCATATGGGCGGAGAAGGTGGAAAGGCTCTGCTCAATAGACTGCTCGTCACCGATATCTGCAAGGACACGACGGAATACAGATACCGCACTGCCGTGATCTACGGGGATATGTAAGCCACACTCCGCCATGAGGGTCAGAAGGCCGATGGTCTTTAGGGTGACGGTTTTACCGCCGGTGTTGGGGCCTGTAATAATCAGAGTATCGAAGTCCGTGCCCAACCGGACAGTAATGGGAACAACTGCTTTTCTATCAATGAGAGGATGTCTGGCTTTTACCAGTTCGATGGTGCCGTTGGTGCGGATCTCCGGCTCCATAGCATCCATGCGGAGAGCAAGACGACCCTTGGCAAAGATCACATCCAAATTCACAAGCATTTCAAAGGAGGTTACAATGCTCTCTCGGAAGCCGGCGGCCTCGGCAGACAGTTCTGCAAGGATACGCTCGATCTCCTTTTTTTCCTTGATGAGCAGTTCTCGCAGAGCGTTATTGGCATTGACAGCGCTCATAGGCTCAATAAAGAAGGTAGAGCCGGTAGAGGATACGTCATGGACAAGCCCCGGGATCTCTCCTTTATATTCACTCTTAACGGGGACAACATAACGATCCCCACGGAGAGTGATAATAGGATCTCGCAGGTATTTTGCATAGGTGGGAGAAGAAATGATCTTTTGCAGGCTCTCCTTAACCTTGGAGCTCTGGATCCGCATATGACGGCGGATATCCGCAAGCTCGGAGCTGGCGGCATCTGCGATCTCCTCTTCGGAAAGGATGGAATTGTTGATCTTCTCTTCTAAATAGCGATTGGGAGACAATTCCTGGAAATATACATCCAGAAGGGTCTGGGTATAGTCTCCGTTATAGTAGGCTTTGGCATTGCGAATGGCTTTTAAGAGTCCTGCAATGGCTAAGAGCTCACGGGTGGTGAGACAACCGCCACGATCTGCTCGCTCCAAGGAAGGCCCCACATCCTTTAGGCCGTGGAAGCCGGGATTCCCCTTCAGGGAGATCAGCTTCACTGCGGCACCGGTCTGCTGTTGCAGGAGACGGATCTCTTCTTCATCCTCTAAGGGTAAGAGTGCTTTACAGCGATCTTTTGCCTCCTGAGAGTGGGCGCACTCTGCAAGTTTTTCCAATACCAGATCCAGTTCTAACTTTTTTAAGGATTTTTCGTATAATTCAGTCATGATATTCCCTCGATCTGTAAGGATTTATAAAAATCCAAGGTATAAAATCCCCGTTCCAAACGGGAACACAAATAGGTTTCGGCAATGCCGGAAAGCTCAGCTAAGGATTTGGGCGAGAGTTTGAATGAGAAGATCTTTCCGGCAGGGGAGGTTGCGATGTAGTGCATAGCATCTATCGTCCCCTGTGACACAGGCAGACGGATCTCCCCCTCCCGGGGGATGTTTCCACAGTCGACGCATAAAAGACCACCTAATGCAAGGGAAAAGAATCCCGTCTCTCCCCTACCGCAATTGCTACAGCCTCTGAGATTGGGCAAAAACCCTAAGAGGCAGGATAGGCGGAATTCAAAGACGCTCTTAACAAAAGACTGTGACAGCTTTAGTTTCCCTAAAGCGTATAAGGAATTTAAAAGCAGGGACAGGATGTCGGGGCAGGGATCCTCTTCCTGTGCTACGAATTCTGTTACTTGTAAGAAGTACGAGGCAAGAGAAAGCAACTCAATATCCGATTGCAGTTCGGAAAATAACTCTATGGCTGATGCCTCTGTGAGAACATAGCGTTCCTTCTGCTCTAAGAGAGTCAGCTCGGAGTAAGCCATAAGCTGGCAGGAGGATTTCATTAAATTTCGGGAGGATTTGATCCCCCGTGCCTTAACAGTCAGCTTACCATGTTCTGCGGTGAGAACAGTCAGTAGCTTATCCCGATCCTGATAGTCGGTTTCCCTGAGAATAATGCCTCTGGTTTTTACAAACATCTATGTACTGCACCTCAAAATGGGAATTTGGGGACAGAGTTCTGTCCCCAATGATATATGGGTAAATTTAAATACGGGAGTCTGCATCCTCTGCGAGGCGGGTGTCCTCCCGACTTTTTTTAAAAAGCAAGTAGGCTTCCGGCGAGCCGGTATCCAAAAATAATTCCCAGAAAGCATTCCCTTCCATGAGATCCCCTCCTTGGTGGTAGGATATGATCGGAAAGAAAATGCTATACTTGGTAAGTATTAGCTGTTGCCGTCGTAGCCGAAGTTGCGGATCAGGAAATCGCTGTCACGCCAATTTTCCTTTACCTTGACCCATGTGGTCAAGAAAACCTTGGTGCCCATGAAGCGTTCGCAATCCTTGCGAGCGTCGGTACTGATCTTCTTGAGCATAGCGCCCTGCTTGCCGATGATGATACCCTTATGGCTCTGCTTTTCACAGTAAATGGTAGCATCCATATCGATAATGCCGTTGTCACGCTCGGTAAAACGGGTGATTTCAACAGCGGTTCCGTGGGGGATCTCACGGTCCAGATTCCACAGTAGCTTTTCACGGATGATCTCAGCCATGACCTGACGTTCCGGCTGATCGGAGGTCATATCCTCCGGGAAGAAGAAGGGACTCTCCTGAGCAAACTTGGTACATTCCTTCATAAGAGCATCCACACCGTCCTTATAACGGGCGGAAATGGGAAGAACAGCCTCGAATTGGTGCTTTTCCGTATAAGCACCGATAACGGCAAGGAGCTCATCCTTATCCTCAACGGTGTCGATTTTATTGATAACAAGAATGGCAGGAGCGCCGGAGGCCTTGATCTGAGCAATGAGCGCTTCTTCCTGAGGGCCTACGTTTGCAATAGGCTCTACGATCAGGAGGATCAGGTCTACATCTGCAACGCTCTCACGGACTACATTGACCATATAGTCGCCCAGCTTGGTACGGGGCTTGTGGAAGCCGGGAGTATCGATAAAGACCAACTGGGTATCTCCCTTGGTGCAAACACCGCAGATACGGTTACGGGTAGTCTGGGGCTTATTGGAAACAATGGCGATCTTTTCGCCGATGAGACGATTCATCAAAGTGGACTTGCCTACATTTGGGCGCCCGGCAATGGTGATCATAGCGGTTTTATTCTTCATGGGAAGTCTCCTCTTTTGTTAAGTCATATTCAAAATACATCTGATCCTCTGCATGGTTTTCGTGTCCGTCGCAGATCACATCCACGACACCACCCATTTTCCGATAGAAGGCCTGTGCAGGGAGATTATGGGTATTACAGCCGTTAAAGAATTTCGGGATCCCACGGTCTGCACAAATTTGGCGGATCATGGTAAATACACGGGTACCCAGACCCATTCCACGGTATTCCGGTAGGAAATACAGAGCGTTGAGGCAGAATGTATGATCCTTCAGGGCTACATGAGGGGTGCCGTAGTAGAAATATCCCACGCACTCTTCTCCGTCCATGACAAGATAGAATTCCTGATTCTTGTCCATCATGCGGCGGCGATCTCGTGCCATATGCCAGTTGATATTAAAGTCGTCAATGGCATGATCGGGATAGATCCCACGGTACGTGGTGGCCCAAACCTTCTGCCTGGTACGGGCCAGGGTCTCTAAATCCTCAAAGCCGGCTCTGCGGAACTCAATCATCGCAATAAATCCAGGGATGCGGCAATGATCTCTTCCCGCATACGCATTTGTCTCTTCTGGGGGCCTTCGTCCAAATGATCATAGCCCAACAGATGGAGGATGGAGTGAATGGTGAGATAGCCCACCTCACGTTTCAGGGTGTTGCAGAAACGCTTTGCCTGATCCTTTGCCCGTTCTAAGGAGATGCACATATCCCCCAAGGGAAGGTATCCTGTCTGAGGATCCAGGAGATCGGAAACATCCTCCGGGAAGTTCCCGGGTTCAAATTGGAACATGGGGAAAGACAGGACATCGGTCTCTTTGTCAATGCCACGGGTTGCGTTGTTAATGACCCGAATCCCCTGATCGTCGGTAATCAGAACATTGATCTCACAGGGCACAGTAACACCCTCTGCCTCTAAGGCGCCCTTAATGCAACGATGGAGAAAAACCGTCAGAGCAGGGTTTTTATCCTTTTTGTTGGCATAACGAATGATGATCTTCATTTGTTATCCTTCTTTCTGTAGAAAGTCTTTTGTGTGGGGAGCTTCTTTTCCCCGGATTCATATGCGGCAATGATCTGCTGAACCAGAGCATGGCGCACAACGTCGGAAGCAGTGAGTCGACAAATGGCAATGTCGGGAATATTCTCTAAAATCCGGATGGCATCCTTTAAACCGCTGATCTTATCTCCGGGAAGGTCGATCTGGGTAACGTCACCGGTAATGACGATCTTGGAGCCAAAGCCCAAACGGGTCAGGAACATCTTCATCTGCTCCCGTGTGGTATTCTGCGCCTCGTCTAAGATGATAAAGCTGTCATCCAAGGTTCTGCCACGCATGTAAGCAAGGGGAGCTACCTCGATATTCCCACGTTCCAAATATTTCTGATAGGTCTCTGCACCCAGCATATCATAGAGAGCATCGTAAAGAGGTCTGAGATAAGGATCAACCTTGTTCTGCAGGTCACGGGGAAGGAAGCCTAGGCGCTCCCCGGCTTCTAGTGGGGGACGGGTCAGAATAATACGGTTTACTTCTTTTGCTCGGAAGGCGGCGACTGCGGCGGCAACTGCAAGGTAGGTCTTACCCGTACCTGCAGGGCCAACACCTAAGGTTACGGTATTTTTTTGGATAGCCTTCATGTATCTCTGCTGACCGAGGGTCTTGGCTTTAATGGGCTTTCCCTTGGCGGTGATACAGACAACGTCTTTTGCCATTTGGCCGATCTTATCGTCATTGCCGCTTTGCACAAGGTCGATGAGATAGCGAACCTTCTGCTCGTCGATCGTCTCACCTTTTGCCGCCAGCGTCAACAAGCCCTCGATGGCACGGGCACCTTTATCGGCAGCCTCTTCGTCACCTGCAATTTTCAGTTCTGTTCCGCGATTGGTGATCTTAACATGAAAAGTCTGTTCAATACGCTTTATATTTTCATCAAAGGATCCGAAGACATTGATGATCTGTTCGATTCTTTCTGCGTTAATGATCCGTTCCAAGAGGATCCGCTCCTTTCTCCAGAGGCTCCATGGGCATTGGTCGGGATAGTAGCTCACAGCATACACTCTCCCCTTGCATAATATATAAGCCTCCCTTTTCAAAACACAGAGTGTCCATATCCTGAATCTGTCCTGCAACCATGGTAGACAGTAGCGTAGATTCCCAAGATTGACCCAGGATCTCATAGGCTGATTCTTGAGATATAGGGGTATCTGTCACAGTATATTCTCGATAGATCGCCCGCTGCAAATACAGCGGAAACCCATACCCCGGGGGACTGAGCTCTATGGTTTCTGTTATTTTATCACAAGTGACCCCCAAATTGCTACTACTTCCTGATAAATTTATTGATTTTCTTCCAAATAAAATAGAAATTTCCTGCCACGATCGGCCTGTATAGATTTTTCTGCCAATGGAAGAGGGGGTAATCAGGGTGCTTTGATACCAAGTCTGACCGTAAATCTCCCCTTCTGCCTCAACGCCTTTCATGTATAAACCGTAATCCTCAATGCCGGAGACCAGGATCTGCCCTGCTTTGACGCTCTGTCCAATTTCTGTTAGATTCATGCCTTCCAAAACTACAGATTCCGTGATGATCCCGTCTCTTACCGCTACCAGATTACAGGGATAGTTACTGTCTTCTTGGGGCGCCTCAGATTTTTCCAGTGCAAGAACCGTTAATTTGCCACCTTTCGGGTTAACACTTACCCAGGATAGCTCCGGGATCCGATTTAGGAGAGTATACCGCAGAGCCTGTGGATCTATGTTTCTGCTACGGCACCAGATGCCTGCGCCTTCCTCCTGTAATACGTAACGGATCCGATCTTCGATGTAAGGGTCATCAATGTCGATTTGAATATTCCAAATAAGAGATTCCAGTAAAAAGGTCAAACACAGCCCAAGAAGCAAAGATAAAATCAAAAAAGGACGAGACAAGGCTTTCTGAAAGTCTTGGGATAAACCCTTGGTTTTTAAACACCGCGCCTCGCAATAGGTGTTGGTTGCTATGTCCAAAATCTTCTTTCCTTGCTTTGTTTCCGCTGTAAAGCGGAAGGAAAAGGGATCCCTTTGCTCCAAATTCCATATCTTTATACCGGCTTTGTTCAGGTTGTTCAGGCACCGTGGGATGTCTGCGCCCTCAATGGTATATACTCCCGTTCCTCGTAAATAGGCTCTCAGATCCATTCCTTCACTCCAATTCTATTATGGTTATGGTGCCCCTAATTTGCAAACGGGTCTTGCTCATGATGGAAATAACCAAATCCCGTCCCCGGATCACTACGGCACCCCGTTTTACAGCAATGCGGATCTCTTCTTTCTCATAAGACAGGATCCCTCTGTGATTTTCCAACGAAATCTCCTCCTTGCCGCGGAAGGTTCCCATAGGTAGTCGTTCCATGGTTTCTCCCGGAAGATCTAAGGCTGAGGTAAGTAAACTACCGAAATCTTTTTTCAAATTCATCACCATCATCATTCTATGCAGGAACATCGCATAGATTCTATTGGTGATGAAAATGGAACTGATCTTATTATTCCTTGCTGTATTTGCTCTAATCCTTTTCCCGGGTGTCTGTTCCAAAGGGGCTCTGGAAGGACTCCGCCTGTGCGGTAGCTCCCTGATTCCTGCGTTACTCCCCTTTCTGTTCCTAACAAGAATGTTGGCGGATCGATTCCCTCACATAAAAGGGAATCGCAAAATATTGGGCATGCCGTTGTCCTCTCTCCCGGGGATGGCAATGAGTTTTATTGGGGGTTATCCCTCCGGTGTTGTTACTACCGTCAATCTGTATAAAAACGAAAAGATTTCCAGACGGGAAGCCCAAAGACTGATCCCCTATTGCAATAATTCCGGCCCCGGGTTCTTCATAAGTGTATTGGGGCTACGTGTCTTTGACCAGGCAAAAACAGGTGTACTCCTATATGCAATCCATGTGATAACCGCAGTCATGGTATACCTGCTGTGCTATAGAGAAGAAATGTATCCTGTAGAGATCCGTTCCGTGAGACAGGAAACGAAAAAGCCATTTCCTATGCTCTTCCAGGAGGCACTATCTGATAGCTGCAGCACCATGTTAAGAGTCTGTGGTCTTGTGATCTTATTTTCTGTGTTCCGACAATGTATTACCCAATTTCTGCCCGTCGGTTTCCTGAAGTATATGGGATTGCTGGAGCTGAGCAGTGGGCTCTTAAGTACGGGAAAGTCAGATTTTGTACTGTGGGCGGTGCTGATGGGATGGGGCGGAGTCTGCGTCCATATGCAGGCAATGAGTATCTGGCAAGAAGCGGGTCTTCACGTAAAGGGGTATTTCT
>JAZREB010000372.1:0-3605 GCA_045660585.1 Faecousia sp.
ATCATTACGAGGATATATACGACCTCTTTGACGATTATCTGGATATGCAGACCCGGATAGCATGGCTGGCTCTGCCTGCCGATACGCCGTGGGATAAGATGCTACTGACTATGATCGGCAGTATCTTTGATTCGCCTCAGACCGGCAGACATATCCTTTATTCTAAGAAAAATGACACCATGCGATTATATCTCAACCGCCTGCTGGAGGCCATGATCGACCGCTATATCCATGACAATTTGGTAGGACTACAGGTAGATGCCACAGACCGTCGTATGATCTGCGACAGTGTGACCCATGGCATCTACGGCATATTGGAGCAGTGGATCACGGGGCCGGAGGCTTCCCAAATGTCCCTGAATCTGAGCCGACTGCTACGGAGTTTTGAGGGGGCCATCCGCAGTGCTCTGGAATATTGTGCATCCCATCCCCGCAATTTGGAGGAACAACCATGAAGAAAAGCAACAATGCTGTGATACGCAGTGCAAAAATTATAAACCTGATCTCTGCCAGCCTTATGTTGGTGACGGGGATCCTGCTACTGACCATTGACTCTATGGAGGAGATCGTCGCCCAACGGATCTTGCTTGGGATCCTGTTCGGTCTGACCGGGGGAGCAAAGATCTTCGGTTTCTTCTCCAATGACCTGTACCGCCTGGCGTTCCAATACGATTTTGCTTTCGGCATCTATTGCGAGCTGTTGGCACTGCTCCTGATCCTGTCTCCGTCTCAGAACTACAAGGTACTGCATATGCTTCTGGTAGCCTATGTACTCTTTGATGCCCTGCTTAAGGTGCAGATGTCTCTGGATGCCCGCCGATTCGGCATGCGGTGCTGGGGTGTGATTCTGGGGACGGCTCTGGCTGTGGCTGTTGCCGGTGGCTTCGCCGCCGCGGCTTTGCAGGCGGAACTGGTCAGAGCCCTGCTCCTTGTAGGGATCGCACTGATCGCAGACGGCGTGGAGAACTGTTGGATCACCGCCTACACCGTGCGTATTCGGGCGAAAAAACGGAACTTTTCCGATCGATTCGGAATTGAGGATATCTAATTCCGCATCAGAAAAAGCAAAGGGGAATGCTCTGAGAGAGATTCCTCTTTGCTTTTTGGTTTCATTGTGTACTATTTTTACGGGGAAAAGTAGAATATGATTGAAAATATAGGATGAAAGCGACTGAAAATGTTAGGAATATTCGGTTTTTAAAAAGGGCTTTGTGAAAACGGAGAAAAACGCAAACATCACCTTGTATTTGTGGCAAAAAATTGATATTATATAATAACCAAAGTGGGCTTATGCCCGAAATTTTTGGAAACTCAAAGGAGGAAACACTATGAAAAACCAGTTCAAGAGAATCCTTGCCCTGCTTCTGGCAGTTGTTATGATTCTCGGCGTTATGCCTTCTGCGTTTGCGGCCAATGTAGGCCCCTTCAAGGATGTGCAGGACAACGCATGGTACGCTCCCTATGTCAAGGCTGTTTACGAAAACGGTCTGATGCAGGGCGTGAGCGAAAACAAGTTTAACCCCGAAGGCACCAGCACCCGTGCCCAGGTCGCTACGGTTCTGTACCGTATTGCAGGTCAGCCCGCTGTTGGTGGCCCTGCAACCTTCACTGACCTGACCGCTGACTGGTATGCAAATCCCGTCGCATGGGCACAGAGAGAAGGCATCGTTAACGGCTTGACCCCCACCAAGTTCGGCCCCAACGACAATGTTACCCGTGAGCAGTTGGTTGTTATGATCCACCGCTACTACGGCGAGCCCGCAGGCAATGGCGACCTGAGCGCATTCTCCGATGCCGCTAAGGTTTCCGGCTATGCAAAGAACGCTTTTGCATGGGCAATCGGCGCAGGCATCATCAACGGCTCCAACGGCAAACTGAATCCTCAGGGTCTGGCTACCCGTGCACAGTTTGCTAAGATCATCTGGACCCCCATCCCCGAAGAGTGCGAGCACGTTTGGGACGAAGGCTCTGTTACCAAGGAGCCCACCTGCGTAGCAAGTGGCATTAAGACCTTCACCTGCACCATCTGTGGCGAGACCGAGAAGGAACCCGTTGCTCCCACCGGCGAGCACAAGCTGGTTGAGACCATCACCCAGGCTCCCGCTTGCGAAAGCTATGGCGTTAAGACCGTTACCTGCTCCGTCTGTGGCGCTTCTTCCACCGAGAGCATCGATCCTACCGGCCATACCTATGGCGACGACGACACCTGTGATGTTTGCGGACATGTGCGTGTTATCGATAAGGTATACACCCTGACCGCTGCTCTCAAGGACGGCGACGAAGTTATCATCTATAATGCAGGCAGCGGCAAGGCAATGTCTGCTACCATGAACGGCTACTACCTGGCCGGTGTCGATATGACTCCCGCTGACAACAAGATGGAAACCGGTGATAGCACCATCATTTGGACTGTTAAGGTAAACGACGACGGCACCTACACCTTCCTGAACGGAACCAACGAGCTGGGCGCTGACGTTACCACCAACGCCAACGGCACCTTCACCAACATCTATGTTGAGAATGGCCATAAGGCAAAGTGGGCTCTGGATACCTGCAATGCCGCTAACGGTAGCTTCTATATTTCCAACACCGAGCTTCAGGCTAAGTACGAGAAGATCTATCTCGAGTGGTACGAAAAGAAGGCCGGCTTCTCCGCATACGATACCAGCGCAGACAGACTGAACGAGGCTGTATTCGGCTTCCAATTCTTCGCTCTGGATCCCTCCGAGGATATTGAGCCCACTACCGAGACCGATCCCACTACCGAGACCGATCCCACCACTCCCGTTGGTGGCGAGACCTATGAGCTCAAGAACGAGATCAAGGACGGCGACAAGATCATCGTCGTATATGCTGCAGAGAACAAGGCTCTGAGCAGCGAGATTCTTGGGACCTACTACAAGGCCGGTGTTGACGTTCTGCCCGAAGACGGCAAGATCGTTACCTCCGACGCTACCATCGTATGGACTGTAGCAGCTGACGGCGAGGGCTTCAACCTCATCAACGCAGCAGGTGAAAAGCTGTCCATCGACGGTACTTACAACTCTATCCCCTACGACAAGGACAATGATGCATGGACCCTGGCAGCAGCCGAGACCGCAGACCATGTCTATGTTGTAAACCAGAACGGCAAGCACCTGTCCTGGAGCAGCTACGGCAACTTCTCTGCCTATGATGCAACCAACCAGTACACCAGCGAATCCTTCCGTGCAATGCAGGTTTATGTTTTGTCCGACAACCAGGGCGGCAACGATCAGCCCTGCAACCACGCATGGGACGAAGGTTCCGTCACCAAGGAACCCACCTGCACCGAAATCGGTGTCAGAGAGTTCACCTGCACCCTCTGCGAAGCTAAGAAGACCGAATCCATCCCCGCTACCGGCGAGCACACCTATGTAGATGGCATCTGCACCGGCTGTGGCAAGGAAGAAACTGCTGTTCCTCCCGTACCCCCCACACCCAAGGGCTATGTAGCAATCTACAACCCCGCTGACGGCAAGGTTATGACCACCGAGGTCAGCGTATACAACAATAAGGATCAGCGCGTTGCTGCTGCTGCAACTCTGGTTGACGGCAAGCTGGTAACCGATGCTACCAATGTTGCT
>JAZREB010000373.1:0-3236 GCA_045660585.1 Faecousia sp.
AGCACCTCTCAGCTTAAGATTTTGATGAGATTTTTGACGGGTTCGACGCAGCCTTGCTGTCGCAAGGCAAGGAGAACTAAGTTAAAAAGATCGCAAAAGATTTGCTGAGAGGCTGTCGGGTTCGACTCCCCTCAGCTTAAAATGATTACAAGGACAATCATATAAAAAATTTGCCGAATGTCAAGGCTTTTCCCAAATCTTTTCTGCTAAGAGACAGAAAAATCATGAGGATCTCCCCAAAAGGAAATCCTCATGAAAAATACAGTTCAGACAAAAAGCCGATTATCACAGACGGATACGGCCGCCGATGATCTTACCGGTTGCGGCCAAACGCTCTGCATCACGACCACGGGGCTCCAACACACCACGGGCACCCAGAACCATGAGAATGGCTAAATAGGTATCCCAACCGAGAGGTGCTGCACCGCGTTCCATTTCAGAGATCTTCTGTCTGCTTTTACCAATGGCATCACCAAGTTCTGCCTGGGACATGTGCATCTTCTTACGGTAGGCAGGTAACTCTTGCACCAAGGTGCGAATCAGTTCTTTCTGTTGTTCAGTCTGTACGAATTGCGGCATTTGCTTCCCCAACTTTCTTGTAGAATTTCCTTTGAAATCGATAGGCGCACTATGTTACACCCGCTTCAAGCTTCTCACATTATAGCATAATTCCCATTTTTTGTAAATAGCCTTTACAAAAAATTTTCACTCTTTTGGAAATTATCCGAAGTAGCCCTTGAAATACAAAATGCCAAAGAAGGCGGCACTACCCAACAGGATCAACAAGCAAATCAGGAGGATCCAGATTCCGCTACCGCGTTTTTTCTTCTTTTTCCCCTTGGATTTGGTGTTTTCGGTATTTTCCGTGGGAGCTACAGGCTCTGCAACAGGTGTTGCTACTCCACTCTCCCGTGCTGCCAAACGGCGTTGCATTTCCTGCAGGAGCTGTTCTGTCTCCTGCATAAAGGGGGAGGTAATGGTTCCAATCCCATTGTAACTACGATTCATATAGGCCTCTTTATCCTCCTGGAGGTAGGCCTCTAACTGCTCAAGCTGGCGGAATTCATTCGTAGCATTTTCCTTCCACAGGGATTCATCTACTTCGCCAAGGACAGAAGAAAGGAGTTCTGCCAGATCATCTTCTTCCTCGGCTGTAAGAGCCTGTCCCTCTTCGGCGTTAGCTACAGTTGTAAGAAGTTCTTCCTCTACAGGAGTCTCTTCCTCTACGGGAGTTTCTTCCTCTACAGGAGTCTCTTCCTCAACAGGAACAACTGCCTCTACGGGAGCCTCTTCCTCTATGGGAGCCTCTTCCTCTGTGGGCGTCTCTTCCTCTGTGGGCGTCTCTTCCTCTACGGGAACAACTGCCTCTACGAGAGTCTCTTCCTCTGCCACAGCTTCCTCTGTGGGAAGTTCCTCTGCTACAGCAGGTTCTTCTTCCTTTCCGCAGTATACGCACTTGCGACCTGCGGGGTTCTTCATACCACAGGCACAGGTGACCCATCCGGCTTCCTCGGGAGTCATGAGTCTATGACTGCTCTGCTTGCGCCAGATCATGCCATCTTCAAACAGAATATCCTGTACCGTAATATCCAGAGTAAAGACATCTCCCTGGGGCAGGAACAGGGGTTGATCCTCACCAAAGACACTGCCGGGCGCAGCCCCACAATCTACCACGGGCACATACTTAAGATCATATAAGGAATTTCCAAAAGGATCCTTTCCCTCTAAACGAAGGAATACACTACGCACACTACTCTCGCCACGGTTGACCATGCGAACCTGAATGAATGCAGCTTCCCCAAACTTTTGCTTAGCCAAAACATATCCGTGTATATACACCGGACACTGGGGCTGGATGACCACCGGCTTGAGTATAGGGGAATATACAAACTTTCTTAAGTCAGACATAGTGAGCCCTCCCTTCCATATTATAGTTAACCATTCCATATTTTATCATGCTCCCACGGTAAAATCAACAGTTGATTCAAAAATTTTTTATAAATTTTACAGCTTTTCCCAATCAAATAAGAAATTGGATGATCCCTCAAAAAAGAAATCATCCAATCCTATCAGTATAATCTAATTTTCGGTCTGATCCGCACACAGTAGATGATCTCTAATCTGCCGATCAGTATATCATAGATGAAAAAACTCACATTCCCCATAAGGATCATGGCACATAACATCCATTTCCCAATGTCACGGAATTCTTCCTGTAGTGCCGGGACCGGAAATACAAAGAGCATGATCCCGTAGGCCAGGAACAGAACCAAATTGAAATACAGTAATTTCCACAGCTTATTCAGTGGCAAACGCCCCAAATACTTCCGTAACATGGGATACGCACCGTAGGCCACAAACAGCACCGCACATTCCTTGGTAGGCACCAGTATGAGTCCCAAGACGCTAACTGCCACATACCACAGAAAGCCCCACTTCGTTCCACATTCCAAATAGACAGGGATCATCACAAGGGATGCAAGCACAGGGCAAGCCATAGCCGCAACAGTAACAGTGCCCCCAAAGAACAGGCACGTGAGTGCAAGAGCCGCAAGGATCCCGGACAGGGCTATGGTAAAAGCCTTTGAATTTCTCTTCATCTGCCTTACTTGCTATCCGTTGCGCCCTTCAACAGGCCGTATTTAATATCCCACAGTTTCTGAGACAGATCCACATAGTAGCTGTGGGGATTCTCGAAACGCTTGACCTCGTCCCACAGGGTGTCTACCTGGCTGATACAGTAGTTGCGGATCTGCTCCAGAGTGGGCAGTTCGTATACCAGCTCGCCGTTTAGGAATACGGGAACCTGCAACTCTTTAGCGGTGAAGTCGTAAACTTCTTTCTGCTTCCATGTAGCATCGGGGTCGAAAATCAACAGATTCTTGCTGTCATCCACAGTCTCGTCATAGACCGTCAGGTAGTCCGCAATAGCCTTGCCGGTGTCATTGCCGTAGAAACGCCAGAGCTTTTTGTAGTGGGGAGTGGTGATCTTGCCCACGTTCTCAGAGACCTTGATCTTGGGTTTCACGGTGCCGTCGTCTTCTTCCACCGCCACCAGCTTATATACACCGCCGAACACCGGCTCGCTACGGGCGGTAATCAAACGCTCACCTACACCGAACAGATCGATCTGTGCTCCCTGACGGAGAAGCTCCTGGATCAGATACTCATCCAGAGAGTTGGAAACAGAGATCTTACACTCCGTCCAGCCCGCATCATCCAGCATTTTCCGAGCC
>JAZREB010000374.1:0-5769 GCA_045660585.1 Faecousia sp.
AACAAAAAATAGAAAACACACCCCCTTTCCTGCCGAAGACGGGCAAAAACGGGGCTTCTTTATGATTACAGCAGGATCCCTGCAAAGATCTGGAATGCCAGATACAGGCCAAAGGCACTGATGATGGGAGCCAACTTTGCCTTGGGGCCGGTGGACAGACGATCCATAATAGAATCAAAGATCCATGTCAGCAGACTGAAGAGGACACAGCCCACTACGGCTACCTTCCATACCTGAGCGAAAGGCATAAGGCCTGCGGCATAGGGAAGGAGACCGAAGGTCAGCAGAGCGAAGCCTGCAACACAGAAATAACAGCGGCGACTGTTAGGTGCTACATAGTGCTCTAAAAGCAGGGCGATCAGGCAGATCCCTGCCATGTTGGGGATATTCATTGCGGGCAGAACCACAGCAGGAGCAAAGGTGTCTACCAGAACCACTGCGATCAAGGCTACGGCCATAACCACAGCCAAAATCATGGACAGGAAGTAATTCTTTTCTTTCATCACATTAACCTCCCCAAGATGTTGCGCCGGAATCGGCATCGGCACCGGTCACAAAGCCTACGGCAGAGTTGACACTGCGTGCAATGGCCTTAGAGGTTACGGTTGCACCGCTGATACCGTCTACATAGACTGTGTCTTCGGAGTCGGTTGCAGAGTCTGTTGCACCGCTGAAAGCATCTGCTCCGGAGGTTCCGATAGAAACATTGCCGGTGGTATTCAGGAACTGACCCAGGAAAGCAGAATCATTCAGCGCTTCTGCGCCCAGATCACGGGTCTCGGACAGATCGGTAACGACCAGACCTGTAACCGTTCCACCGTTGCTGACACCTACCAGCATGGAGATATCTCCTGCATAGCCGTAGGTGACGGTCTCGATCACATAGCCGTTTTCTGCCTTGAAAACACGGCGGATGTTGGCATCCTCGCCGGTGTAGGCTTCTTCTGTGAAGTCGGTGCTACCGGGGAGAATGGTCTGCATGTGCCACAGGAGGACTTCTTCTTCCGTCTTTTCCCGTACGCCCTTGAATCCCAGGTTCAGTCCCAGCAAAAGGGCGGCGGAGAGAAGGATGGCCAAAAGAGGAATCAGGATATTCTTTATCTTCATTATGCCTTACCTCCTTTTTTCATACCGAAACGACGGGGAGAGGTATACCGATCCAGAACCCATACCAGAGCATTCATCAGCAAGATGGCATAGGTCACACCTTCGGGGAACAGGCCAAAGTAGCGGAACACTACCGTCAGTACACCACAGCCAATGCCGTAGAGGATCTGACCCCAAGGCGTTGCGGGGGAAGTGGCATAGTCTGTTGCCATAAAGATGGCACCCAGCATAACGCCGCCGGACAGGAGGCTGTAGAGCATCCACTGTACGGGAGCATCGGTCTTGTGGAATACCAGAGTCACTACTGCCACAGTGCCTAAATAAGCCAGAGGAATCCGGGGAGAAATGACCTTGCGAGCCGCCAGATAGATACCGCCCAGAATCAGAGCCAGAGCAGAGATCTCACCGATGGAGCCGGGGCAGTTACCCAGGAACATATCCAAGATACTCTCTTCCGGGAGGGCAGGCATGACCATGTGGTGCAGGGGGGTTGCACTGCTTACGCCGTCTACACCGGCTTCGACGTAGCGAACCATTTGCGCGGGGCAAATAAAGAGCATAAAGGCTCTTGCCAGGAGGGCGGGATTGAATACGTTCTGACCCAAACCGCCACAGAGGATCTTGACTACCAGGATGGCAAAGACACTGCCTACCGCAACCAGCCACAGGGGCGCAGTAACGGGCAGAGTCATAGCAAGGAGCAGACCTGTTACCAGGCAGGAGCAATCAATGACGGTGTTCCGAGTACGGGTTACCAGGCTGTAGACATATTCCGTTGCCAATGCGGCAACAACAGAAACCAAAACAACCGAAAGGGAACGGAGCCCCAGAACAAAGGTGCTCACGATGAGAGCGGGGATCAGGGCGATGACCACATCCAGCATGAGACGGCTGGTGCGGAAATTTCCACGGATGTGGGGGGAGGAAGCTACGGTTAATTTCATTTCTTAGTGGCCTCCCTTACTAATTTTTTACCCAAACGGAATTTCTCTGTGAGGGGGAGCTTTCCGGGGCAGGTGAAGGAACAGCAACCGCACTCAATACAATCCAATACATTGAGTCGCTGTAACTCTTCTACTCGCTCCGCATTGACATAGCGGTACAGATACAGAGGTTGCAGGCGCATGGGGCAAACGCCTACGCATTTACCGCAACGCAGGCAAACGGGATTCTCGGCGGCACCGTTTTCGTCCTTCAGCAGGCACAGAACGGAGTTGGTAGCCTTAACAATGGGGGCAGACAGATCGCTCTGGGCAATACCCATCATGGGACCACCGCTGATGACACGCTCGGTGCGATCATGGAGACCGCCGGCGGCCTCGATGAGGTCGTGGAAAGAGGTGCCGATCCGCACGATAAAGTTCCGGGGTTCGGCAACAGCTTCGCCGGAAACGGTGACGATACGCTGGGTCAGGGGCTTACCTAACCGTACAGCGCGGTAGATGGCGGCATAGGTAGAGACGTTAAATACCGCACAGCCAACACTGACAGGGAGTTGTCCCGGCTGTACCTCACGACCGGTGAGAGCCTGGATCAGTTGTTTTTCCGCACCCTGAGGGTATCGGGTGGGGAGAACCGCAATTTCGATCTGGGGATACTGCTTAGACAGACTGTGGAGCTTTTGGATCGCAACAGCCTTATTGTCCTCTACTGCCAGTACCACACGGGAAGGCTTAAGGAGCTCCTTCAGGATCATCATGCCATCGAGCACATGCTCCGGCTCTGTACGCAGGAGAGAATCATCTGCGGTGATATAGGGCTCGCACTCACAGGCATTGGCAATGAGAGTGTCTACCTTGCCCATAGCAGACAGGGCTTTGACATTGCCGGGGAAGGCGGCACCGCCCATACCAACGATACCGGATTCCCGGATGGTATGGAGGATCTCTTCTCCGGTGGTGGGGATAGTGCCCAGAACTTCCTTGTCCAGGAAGTCATTTTCGATCACAACCGCCATGGCCTGTCCCAGAGAGGGATGGGGGCGGGTTTCAATAGCAACCACCTTGCCGGAAACGGAGGAATGTACGGGTACGCACAGACCTTCTCCGTCGCCGATCTTCTGCCCCATAAGGACCGTATCTCCAACCTTTACCAGGGGGCTACAGGGAGCACCGATGTGCTGTTGGAGGGGAATGACCACCTGATTCGGGGTAATGGTGGGCAATTCCTTATCCTTTGTGGACATTTCTTTGTTGTACTTGGGGTGGATGCCGCCAAAGAATAAATGCTTCATGCTTTCACCTCAATTTTATGTTCTAATCATTTCTTGGAATCCGGGGCTGTAGAACCGCTGTCCTTGGGCATCGACCCACAGGGCTTGGGCGCCGAAAGATTCTGCAAGGACTTGTCCTTCCTCCAAGGGCAGGAGGAACAGAGCCGTAGACAGGGCATCTGCCAGTGCAGAGTCTTCGCAAACCACGGACACAGACCGCCAGTATTCCGACGGATACAGAGTGTTGGGATCAATAATATGATGGTAGAGCTTTCCGTCCACCACATAGGCACGCTGATAGTCCCCACTGGTGACCACACAGCCTTTTTCCACATAGATGGTGTGGAGGTAGTTTTCTCCCCCGTCGGGATCCTGGATGCCGATGACCCAGGGGGTGCCCTCGTCATCCTTGGGCCCGGTGGCGCAGACGTTACCGCCTACACTGATAAGGAAGCCGGAAGGGGTTTCCTCTGCTACACGCTGAACAGCCCAGCCCTTGGCAATAGCCCCTACATCCAATCGGAGATTCGGGTCTGCAAAGTATACCGTGCCGGCTGTTTCGTCCAAAATCAGGTCGTCTATATTGCAGTGGAGACTTCCCTCTTCCAGTGCGCCTTGATCCGGGAGAACTGCGGTGGAAGGATCGTCCCGTCCATGGCTCCGGGTCTCGTGCCACAGGGACAGGATAGACCCCATGGCAACATTGACCTTTCCTCCGGTGGCGGTGTACAGCTCTTTACAATCTGTAAGCAGAGCCATAATTCGGGGATCTACGGACACAGGAGCCTTTCCGGCCTCTTTGTTGAGGGTGCAGAGGTTCACTGTGTCGGGATATTCGTTGTAGATATCGAAAAGCTCATGATATTCCAACAATTTGTCGTGGATTTGCTGAGCCTTTTCCTGAAATTCCTCTTGGGATGTTCCACGACCTACAATGGTGGTCAGGGTGTCAAAGAGGGTCAGGAAGGTGGCATTGTACTGCTTTTCCTCTGTTGCGGGGGTAACTGCGCACCCACTTAAGACAACAGACAGACTCAACAAAAGGATCGTAAGCCGTTTCATCACTTAGTAAGAGCGGCCAGGATCAGATTTACAAGATTGCCGAAGTAAATGGTAACAGATGCGGTAGCATCCACTCCCTCAATGGGAATCTGCTCGTCATAGGAAATGCCACGGATCTCTAATGCCTTCTTGCCGGTGCAGTATGCGGCAACTGCGGCGGCCTGTGCATCCCATTCTGCAACAGCTCCGCCCCATGCAACCATGCCGTAGTTGGAACCCAGCTCGTTCTTGGTCTGGGGAGCTACAGTCACATCGGTGGAGATGGTGCCGGTGGTATCAAAGCTGACCTTTGCCTGGAGGCTGTCGATATAAGCACTTGTGACTACGCCGTCCTTTTCGGAAACAACGGCTACATCGCAGTTGAGCTGGACGGTACCTGCGCTCTCGGCAGTGGCACTGACACTGTCACCCAAACCGTTGACGGAAGCCATCTTAAGGGTGTCCCCTGCCTGTGCGCCCAGATGGGTAGCATTGGCAACGGCCTTTTCAATAGCGGAAACATAACCGCCTAAGTAAATGGTAGCGGTAGCGGCAAGGTCGGAGCCCTCGGGGGCCTTACCCTGTTCGTTTACAGCGCCGTTTCTCAGTTCTTCTACAGTCTTGCCTACTGCGTACTGTGCAAGGGCATCTGCCTGTACGTTCCATTCGTACTTTGCACCGCCCCAGGCAACCATGCCGTAGGCATCGCCCAGTTCGTTCTTGGTCTGAACGGGAGCAGTAATGTCGCCGGTAATGGTGCCGGTGGCATCGAATTCCACGGTCTTTGCGATACCGTCGATGATGCAATCGTAGATCACACCGTTGTCGTCTACCAGAACGGCAACCATAGTGACGTCGTACTTAGCCTGTACAGCGTTTGCACTCTCGCCGATATTTGCCACAATGGCAAGACCGGTCTTGAGGGCACCCTCAACCGAGGGAGCATTGGTATTCTCTGTGAACAGGGACTCTGTGGGGGCGGTCGTGCTGTGATCTTCGGTGCAGTTAAACACCACAGGGGTTCCTACACAACCTGTAAACAGGCACAGAACCAGCACAAGGCTCATAAGGGTCGCGAGTTTCTTTGTCATTTTGTTTTCCTCCAATTTTACTATCTTCACCTGCGTTCTTACAAAAACACAGGAAAAGTTTCTTTAAATTCCCGTTTAGCGCACCGTTGGTGCGAATGATATATGTACGATATGATATACCGCACGGCTGTGGGGCATGATATACCTACGGTATGATATACCTCGCCAAGGCGAGGTATGAATGTGTGCCCCAAGGGGCACGGATTAAAATATGGGTTAAAGCCCATTATTTATTTTATTTAGTGGCGTAAGCCACACCGACATACGCGTAGCGTATATCATCTGCGACGCAGATATCATACCCATAGGGTATATCAT
>JAZREB010000375.1:0-4093 GCA_045660585.1 Faecousia sp.
CCGGCCTTGTACTTTCCGATGACACTTGCTACTTTTAGGCGAGTGACCTTGTTGACTAAGAGAACATCCAGCATACCGTCATTGGGCTTGGCATCGGGAACGGGGTGGAAACCGCCACCGTACCAACGTCCGTTGGCAATGCAGATCAGGGTCAGATCCTTGTCAATGGTTTTGCCGTCAATCTCAACAACGAAGTGGCGACCGATACCCTTAAGAACGTGAATGCCTGTAGACATCCAGTAGGCGCCGGGGCCGGTGATCAGGGGCAATTTCTTATATTTACTCATAGAGGTGCCGATACGGGCATCCAGACCCATGGAGCAGATGTTTAGGGAGTAGTGATCTCCACAGCGGATCAGGTCGAATTCTGCAACCTCGGCATCCAAGAGTCGGTCACAGCTACGGAATGCAGCGGGATCGGAGAAAATTCGGAGGAAGTCGTTTCCGGAACCGCAGGGGAAATTGGTCACGGCAACATTTGGATACCCGGCGGCACCGTTGACTACCTCGTTTAAGGTGCCGTCTCCGCCACAGGCATAAAGACGAACTTCGTCCCCGGTGAGGGCGGCTTCGCGGGCAATTTTAGAGCAATCTCCGGGAGCGTGGGAAATGCGGATCTCAAAGGGAACAGCCTTTCTGGTGCAGGCTTCTTGAATGAGCCGACTGAATTCTTCGGTACGATCGGATTTTCCTGCGGCGGGGTTAATGATGAAAATATGCTTCATCCACAATACTCCTTAATAGTACATATAGACATTGCACTGAAGTCTACCATTATACAGTTTGCGTTTTTTGGTAGCAGGCTTGCCGAAATAGTGCTCGAACTCTGCCTCGGAGGAAATAATATATTTCTTCCACCCATTGGCAAATTTCAGATGTCTGCCGAAGGCGCGCACCAGTTCCTGTGCACTGCGCTGTTCCATCATTCTCTCACCATAGGGAGGATTGCAGACAATGACACCACTGTCAGTGGGGAGGGACAGCTTGGTGGCATCGCCCTCTCGGAATTCGATGTATTTGCTGACGCCGGCCTTCTTGGCATTGGCAATGGCAATGGACAGACTCTTGGGATCGATATCGGTGCCTAAGATCCGATATTCTCCACGGTATTCTTTGTCCTTGGCCTCGGTTTTGACCTGTTGCCAGATCTCAGGGGGAACGCAGGACCACTTCTGACAACCGAAATCCCGGTACAGACCGGGGGCACGGTTCAGAGCAGCCAGAGCGGCCTCAATGACAATTGTGCCGGAACCGCAGAAGGGATCCCAGAAGAAATCTCTGCCACGGTAACGGGATAGGTTCACAAGGGCGGCGGCCATGGTCTCATGGAGGGGAGCCTCGTTACCGATGGCACGGTAGCCACGCTTGTGGAGGCTCTGACCGGAAGTATCCAGGAATACTTCGCAAATATCCTTCATAATAGAGAAACGGAGCTGATATGTGGCACCGGTCTCCGGGAGCCAGGTCAGGCCGTATTTGGAGCCCAAACGGTCAACGGCGGCCTTTTTGGCAATGGCTTGGCAATCGGGGACACTGTGTAACTGAGAATCTAAGCTGTAGCCCTTTACAGGGAATGCACCGTCACGGGGGATAAACTGTTCCAAGGGCAGAGCCTTGACGCCCTGATAGAGATCTTCGAAAGAGTGGACAGGGAAACGGCCCAAGAGGATCATAACACGCTCACCCATGCGCAGGCAGATATTTGCCTTTGCCATGGCGGTGAAATCCCCCTCAAAAAAGACTCGGCGGTCTTCTACCTTGACCTGATCCATGCCCATACGGCGAAGCTCATCCCCGACTAAACCCTCTAATCCGAAGAGGCAGGGGACGGCCATAGTAAACTTTTCCATAATTTCGCTCCTGTAGTTTTGTGGTTAGTGTTATTATACCCAATATTATGTCAAAAAGCAACGAAAAATACGGATTTATACCAAATTTTGTCCCTATGGTCATTTCTCTTGACTTTTTGTTTACTTTGTGGCACACTATTAGTAGAAGAACGAATAAAGGAGGAACATTTATGGAAGCCTATATGGTGTGGATCTGGATCGTGGCTCTGGTGGTCTTTGCCATTGCCGAGGCGGCGACAGGTGCGGTGGTGTCTCTCTGGTTTATGGGAGGCTCACTGGTGGGATTTGTGCTGGCACTATTTGAGGCGCCTGTGTGGGTGCAGATTCTGTCGTTTACAGTAGTGTCCTTTGTGCTGTTACTGCTCCTGCGACCCTGGCTGCGGAAGCTGGTAGACAATCGCAAGGTAGCCACCAATGCAGAAAGTCTGGTGGGCAAGGTTATTCTGGTCACAGAGGATATTGACAACCTCCATAATCAGGGGGCGGTTCGAGTCTCCGGCGTAGAATGGTCTGCCTTTAGCGCAGACGGCAGTTCTATTTCCAAAGAAACTCCCGTGCGGATCATCAGTGTTCATGGTGCAAAACTCTGCGTGGAAAAGGCAGAGATTGTATAATAAAATCTTACATAATACAAGGAGGAAACAAGGATGAATTTGATGTTAGCAATTGACCCGGGGCCTGCTGTAGTAGGCGTGATCGCATTCCTGATAGTGATTATGGTGGTTCTGATTAAGAATATCATCGTAGTCAAGCAGTCCAATGCCTATGTTATCGAGCGACTGGGTGCATTCCATGAGGTTTGGGGAGTCGGTATCCATTTCAAGGTTCCCTTCCTGCAGAAGATCGCCAAGCGTGTCTCCCTGAAGGAACAGGTTCTGGACTATCCTCCTCAGCCTGTTATTACCAAGGATAATGTCACCATGCAGATCGACACTGTCGTATATTTCTCAATTACGGATCCCAAGCTGTACACCTATGGTGTAGAACGTCCTATGCTGGCAATGGAGACTCTAGCCGCCACTACGCTCCGTAACATCATCGGTGATCTGGAACTGGACCAGACCCTGACCTCTCGTGATGTCATTAACACCAAGATGCGCGCCATTTTGGATGAGGCTACCGATCCCTGGGGCATTAAGGTTACCCGCGTGGAGCTGAAGAACATCCTGCCTCCCCAGGATATCCAGAGCTCCATGGAAAAGCAGATGAAGGCAGAGCGTGACCGCCGTCAGGCTATCCTCCAGGCAGAGGGCACCAAGCACTCCCAGATCCTGGTGGCAGAAGGCGAGAAGGAATCTGCTATTCTCCGCGCAGATGCAGAGAAACAGGCCGCCATCCTCCGGGCAGAAGGTCAGGCAGAAGCTATCTTGGCTGTGCAGAAGGCTACCGCAGAGGCTATGCGCATGCTGAACGAGGCTTGCCCCAATGACCAGGTCATCAAGCTGAAGGCTCTGGAAGCCATGCAGAAGATCGCCGATGGTCAGGCAACCAAGATCATCATTCCCTCCGAGATCCAGGGACTTGCAGGTCTTGCATCCGGTCTCGTAGAGAGCGTTAAAAAGTAATTCGTGAAACACACTTGCCGAGAGTCTCGAATCGGGGCTCTCGGTAGTTTTATGCACCTTTTTGCAATTGACAGAATAATGTTCTTATTGTATAATTTGATTGTCAAATTTTAGTTCAGAAAGGACAATTTAGGATGAAACGAAGAACTTTTGCCATGGTTTTATCTCTTGCACTGATTCTGTCTCTCATACCCGGACAGAGCTTTGCACGAGAGAAAGCTACGTGGGAGACAAAGGATGCGATCCTCTCCCTTGAAACCGGCGAGACTCAGCTTCCCGTAACCGACTATACGGGAGAGTTTGATGGGGATCTTACCGACGGTCATGAGCACTTTTTGACCGGGGAAAACGAAGAAACTGTGACTTTTAGCACAGTTCTGACTGCCGCGGATCTGGTTTCTCAGTACGGTAAGGTGACCTTGAAAGAGGGAACCTATGTGCTGGGCGAAGATCTTTCTATGGGAAATGTGGGTATGCTGTCCGTTGAGGGCAAGGTTACCCTCTGCCTTGCAGGTCATGATCTGGACCTGGGTGGCAATTATATCATGTTGGGCGGAAAGGGCAGCACTCTGCAGATCTGCGATTGTGCTAAGGAAGAAAAGGGACAGATCGTTACTACATCCTCTACCGGTGCTGTTTTGGTCAACGGCGATCATAGCGTAGAACTGTACGGTGTTT
>JAZREB010000376.1:0-6601 GCA_045660585.1 Faecousia sp.
TCCTGTCCGTTCTTGGTGCCATAGAGGACGGTTGTCAGTTCTGTAGTCATTTGGGTGGCAATGAGACCCTCTAAGGTAAAGTAATAATACTTGCCGTTGAGTACAGGCTCCATAGTCACCACACGCTCTTCGCCCTGTTCATTGTCCACATAGCTATAGTAGCGACATTCGGCATAAACGGTGTCCATATCGAAGCCTTCCAGAGCAGTTACAGGAACCACAAAGTTTACGGAAATGTCGCTTGCTAAATTAAGAGTGTGGCTCAGTTTCAGGGTGCTGTCTTCGGTCGGTTCCACAGATCCTACTGCACCGCAGGCACACAAGCCGTCTGCATAAACATGAGGTTCTGATGTATATTGAGCGGTAATGAGCGTTTCTGCAACAATTCCTGTCAATGCCTTGTCCCAACCTGCAAAGGTGTAGTGATAGATTTCGTCACAAGGCTTGGTAGGAATGGCTCCGCTGTAAATGGCGGTGTCCCCTTCTGCCACCTGCTCTGTAGAAAGGACAGTGCCGTCTTCGTTTTGGAAGGTGACGGTGTACAGAGGATCCGGGAGAGTGGCCTTGGGTCCGATGTAGAAATAGTCTACCTCAATAATGCCTTCTCCCTCCTTGGGCGCCAAATTGTTGATGTAAATACGGAGGGATTGGATCTCGGATTCTGCAATAAAGAAGTCGGGCATAGGAACACTTACAGTAAAGTAACCGCTGTCAATAATAGAGGCATCGTAATTGTGTCTAAGTAAGGGGTTGTAGTAGAAATCCGTCCGAGCCGCACTGGCGTATGCAATGCCGATGGAAAGAGGCAGGGTCTTGTCGTTGGCCTCGGCATTATCAATGCGGAGGCGCATCTGGAGATAATCGGTCCGGGAGGGCTTATAGCTCAGGGGGCGCTCACTGACGGTAGTACCCGTCTGGATATAGTGGTTACCGGCTTCTTTTACATGGGCGATCATGGTGGCGGAAACAGGCTCAAACCACGCACCGCGCATAGAGGCCGTACGAGCAAACCACTGGGTGTTATCAAAGTTTACATATCCGTATTTCTCGGTCATGTACCGCATCTCGTCGGTGTCACGATCTGTAAAGTCAAAATACAGATAGTCCTTCTCAGGCAAGTATTCCTTGGGTCCGATGTAGACCTCGTCAATGGTAATGGAGGCGGTCTTGCCGGTAACGGGAGCAAGATTGGTAAAATACAGGCGGAAGGCTGTGATCTCGCTTGCATTTACAAAGGTGCTGTTCATGGGCAGAGTGATGACAAAATACTGTCCGTTAAACTGAGATTCCGTAATGGTTTGGGTCACTCTTGCGGCGTAGTCGAAGTCTTCCTTTCCGGGGTGTTCATAGACGATACCGGCGGTCATAGTTGTGGTAGCATCGTTGGCGGTAACGTTGGAGATCTTCAGGCGCATCTGGAAATAGTCGCCCTCTTGGGGGATGTAATGGAGGGGTCTGTCCCCTACTACAGTGCCGGTTTGGATATAGTGGTTGCCACCGGCGGTAAGGTTCACGGTCATGGTGCCGGCGGTGTTATTGAGACTCGCACTGCTCATAGAGGCAGGTCTGGGGAACCAGTTACCGGTGTCATAGTTGAGACTGCCGTAGATCCGATCCTGATAGCGGAATCGTGCCAATCTCTCGTTGGCAAAGCCAAAGTACATTCCACGGGTAAAGCGGAAGGCATCCAGTGCCACCGTGCCCGTAAACTTCAGATACACCGTGTGCTTACCGGGGGTCACATTGGTGATCTCTACCTGCGCTGAAGTATAGCTTGTGCTGTTAAAGCTGACGGATCCCACCTTGTTAGCCGCCGCAGTGCCGTCAATGTAGGCGGTGACGGTACTGTTGGTGCCTGCAGCCTTGGCGGTAAAGATGTTCTCTGTGCCGTCAAATTCGATATCCTTGTAAATGAGGGTGTCGATCTTTGTCAGATTGGAAACAACCTTGTTTTTGCCACTGTTCCAATCCTCGGGAACCGTAAAGCCGAAGGTGTCAAAATTGTAGCTCGTAAAGTGCTCTGCATCAATGCGGTCGGAGGCAGAACGAATGCGGTACCGTTCCTGAATGTAGTTAACCAGAGGCCCCGGACGATCCGTCATAACTCCCGTATAGCCGATATCAAAGAGGTCTGCCCAACCGATCTCACAGTCTACCTTAGCATTTGCGCCCATATAGCTGGGGTCTCCTGTATTGCAACGGAGATAGATCCCCTGCTCTCTGCAGTAAGGAACCAAGGTATTGCGGATATGATCCTCGTTGGAATCGCTGACACCGGCGGCAAGTCCCAATACACGAATCCCCGCATCCAGAAGTTTCTGAATATTTGCAGGCTTATTGTTGTTGTACTCAAAAGAAATAGAAGTTTTTACCTCTTCTGCAGTCACAGGATCGGACGGGTATTTCTTATTCCACAGCTCTGCCCCTGCATCAAACCAGGGTTCTAACTGAGACAGATTATAATTCCCCTTGAATACCACATATTCCACCATGTCCCATTCTCTTGCACAGACATAGGCGTGGGCAAAACTGTCAGCCGTAGTAATTTTGTCCATTAGGAGAAAGGCTTGCTTGTCGACCAGCTCCAGAATGGAATCAAAACGGGAAATGGGCATAGTCCCTCCTGCCTTGGCAGTGCCAACATTGGCAACATAGGTAGGAAGGGAGTTAAGAACCTTAGCATCCTCGGCAGTGAGGATATAGGGGGTTCCGGTATTCCCCATACCATCTTCCAGTGTATACTTCTTCGCCTGCGCCCAAGTGATCTCATTGATATAAACTAAGGTATTTGCATTGGTCATGCGTCTCAGATTATCATCGTGGAGAGCAACAGGGACACCGTCCTTGGTTACATGGAAATCTACTTCAATGATGTCAACACCCATGTTCAGACAGGAATTGATACCCAGAATGGAAGCCTCAGGAAAATTTCGCCAGTCGGTCTTATGGGAAATGGCCAGAGGGATCCCACGCTTTATTTTCTCCCACAGAGGCTGGGTACCGAAGGAAGGAACCGCATAGCTCCCCTTAGTCGCAGGCTTCTCCTCCGGAAGCTCCGCCGCAAACACCGGCACAGCCCCTAAAAGGAGGCAAAGACATAACAAAATCACAAAAATCCGTTTCATAAACAAGCTCCTTTCTGTTTCTCAATTTCCGAGAAAATAGCTATGTAAAAACTATACCATACCCCAAAAGGAATTGCAAGAAAAGTTTCCCACATTCCAATCATATTCCTATTGACATTTCTCATTCTTTGCAATATACTACATGTATAGGACATCTAAACAAAGAAGTACAGAAGCGCCTCTTGACAGAAAAACAAGAAATGCTATTACAAAACCAATCCATACTAAACAGTCAAAAACAAAGGAGGTTTTTCTATGAAAAAACAGTTTATCGCAATGCTTTTGGTGGCGGTGCTGATTCTGTCATTCCCCCTGTCCGCTTCGGCGGCTGAAGAAGCCACGCTTCCCGAGCTGCAGTATGTCCTGCATGAGGGTGAGGGGTCCATGGAAGGTCTCTCAGCCTTAAAATTCATCTCGAAAGACTACCTGCTCTTCACAAATGCAAATGGTAGCGGTGTCATGGATATGGCAGGTCGGATTTTGATTCAACCTGACAAAGTAAAAATCACTTACCTTTGCGGAGAGTTGTTCTCCCTCCGAAAGGATGACAGCTATGCCCTTTATGCCGGTGGAAAAGCTCTATCCACTTACAGATTTACTTCCATTGCTTTAGGTAATCAGTTTGTTCGCTGTGTCAACGAGGAAAACGAATACGAGTATTATGATTTCTCCGGCAACCCATGCACAGTGCCTAAGGTCCCCGAAGGATATGATCTCTACGATTACATTCCCGGTCTGGCTTATATCTTGCGTCATCGCTATACTCAAAACATTTACGGTTATATTGAGTACAAATATTCTTACTATATTATGACATGGGAAGGTCTGATTCAGGAATACACGGATCAAAGATATACTCCTGCAACCATACTTACTGAGAATCTCATTGAGACCGACTATGCTATCAATAATTATTACACGATGGATGGAAATCCCGCCTTCCGGAATATGAACCCGATCACCATTTTTATGGGGCCGGACAAAGAGACCTTTATCCTCTTCTATGGCAATGACGGTGAGGAAAAATACAGAGTATATGACAAGATGGTCAACCCCTTGTTTGATATCGAGGCTGTACCTTGGGACGGGGGAACGAATTATATGATCAACTATATCGACAATGATAAGATCCTGTATCAGAAGGGCAAAAACGAATATGTCGTTGTGGATACCAATGGAAATGTCCTGAAGGAAATCAGTGGTAAACTCATTAGTTTGGGATATAGCTCCGAGGAATATGGCTATACTCATTTCACAAACCGCCCTGTAGCTGAAGGCGTTGGATTCCTGATTCAGAACGGAAATGAGCTCCGATTCTATCGTAGCGACCTTACAGGTTCTTTCAAGGTTCCCGGATATTGTCGTGTATATGGGAAGCAGAAGATGATTCAGAGCTTCTATTCCGACAAGAGCGAGGCCGTATACAATTTAGACGGAGTAGAACTCATCCATGAAGAGGGTGCATTCCCCATAAAAGGTCTTCTCTCCGTTACAAAAGACGGCATTGCCATGCTTTGCAACGAAAACGGCGACCGACTGACAAGTCGTGATTATACGGCCTGTGGAGACACTTGGATCGACGGCATTACTTTTGGCACAGATGAGAGCCGCGGCGGATCGTTCCTGCTGGCGAATAACGGTCGTGAATTAA
Organism: Faecousia sp.; assembly: GCA_045660585.1. Taxonomy (GTDB): domain Bacteria; phylum Bacillota; class Clostridia; order Oscillospirales; family Oscillospiraceae; genus JAZOXB01. The sequence goes on from JAZREB010000376.1 coordinate 4,777, forward strand.
ACAAGAAAGCTTTTACAAATATCAAATCCTATCCCGGTTCAATGACCATGATCGTAGAACGAAACGGCAAATACGGACTGGTGCGTATCTACACCGGAGAGGGCAGTCCTTTTATAGATGTGTCCGAAAAAGATTGGTACTGGGAAGGTGCAACATATTGCGCTCAAAATGGATTGTTTAACGGTACCGAGGCAGGTCGATTCTCACCGGAACGCACAATGACCAGAGCCATGTTGGTAACTGTTCTGTGGCGGATGGAAGGACAGCCTGCTCCTCAAGGAACCGCAGTTTTCTCCGATGTTGCTCAAGGTCTTTGGTACAGTGATTCTGTACAGTGGGCGGCAGAAACGGGCATCGTTAACGGCATTGGGCAAGGAAGATTTAACCCCGACGGAGATGTCACCAGAGAGCAAATTGCAACGATCCTTTGTCGCTATGCAGGAATGAAGGGTGAGAATACCAACCAAGCATTTGACCTATCTACCTATCCTGATGCAGAAAGCATTAGCGGCTATGCAAAAGATGCCATGGCTTGGGCCAATGCAACAGAGCTTATCAATGGTGTAAAAGCAAACGGAGTGACTATGCTCCAGCCTCATAAGGTTGCTACAAGAGCTCAAGTTGCCACCATTCTGATGCGGTATATTACACAATAAGCGGTCCCCCCTCCGCTCCCATAACTATAACAGGGATGTACTGTATCGCTATCCCCCAATGCGGTGCATCCCACTTTCATCCACAGCATGTTGTTGACACCCCCTTCTCTTTCGCTATACTATAATTGTGATCCACCAAGAACTTCATTTCAAAAACAAACCACACAATGAAAGAAGAGGCACCCTTTTGCCCCTCTGCCAAGCTCTCTTTGCATACTCAGTTAGTGCAAGAGACTTCTTCATCAACTAATTGCCCCCCTCTTCGGGCAGGTCTCACATCCGAGACCTGCCCGATTTTTAGTACGCCTGTCGTGCGCACTAAAAATACGGTTCTGCGTCCATTTCCGGATGCAGAACCGTAAATTTATATTTTCTTACTTCTTTCTTGCTTTGCGGACTGCCATGATACGGTTCATTTCGTTATAAACGATCATGTAGCCTTCGTCAACGCCCATGCCGGGCTTGGCAAGGATCTGTACGGGCTGGGTAGCCATTGCGCAGTGGACGCAGACCTGTGCGCTACGATCGGTCTCGTTGCAGGTACCGCCCTGGTATGCGCCGATGCCCTTTTCCTTGCAGTAGAGAACGGCTTCGATGGTGTTGTTGATACCGCCCAGGTCGGGGGTCTTGATCTGAACCATGTGACCTGCCTTGTTGTCGGCAAAGAGCTTGATATCCTCCAGAGTGTTGCACCACTCGTCAGCTACCAGCTCTACATCACAGCCACGAGCATCCAGCTCTGCGGTCAGGCCTGCCAGAGCGATCATCTGGGTCTCACGGTCGCAGTCGCAGTCCATGGGGCCTTCGATACGGAGCTTGAAGGGCTTTGCGATCTTGCCCAGCTCTTCGATATAGTCGGCCATTTCCTTGTAGTTGTTGTTGCCGAATGCGGCGCCGATGGTGCCGTATACGTCCATGTGCATAACGGGAGCGTAGTCCTCGTTGGAACGGTACTGCAGGATACGGTCACGGAGCCATGCTACATACTCAGCCAGCTTCTCGCCCTTACGGCCCAGCTTGCTGTCGATGTTGTTAATGAGAGCATGAGGCAGAACCTGTGCGCCCTTGATGATCATCTTGTCAGCATTGTCGTAACGGTCATCACCGGACTGGGTGAAGATGTCGATGGGAGTCTCGGAAACGGTGCAGCCGTACTCGTCAGCAACGAC
>JAZREB010000377.1:0-2410 GCA_045660585.1 Faecousia sp.
AGCCAATTGACACAGGTCGGTGCCGGGGTACTCGTTACCCTCGATAATAGCGGGACCTGTGGGAGTAATCGCAATATCCCAGCCGATGTGGCGCATTTGGGGGATCTCCAGAGCGGCTTTCTTTGCAAGAGCAATGGCATCTTGGAGCATGGGGATCTCGTAGCCCTCAAATACAACACCTGTATCGGGATGGGCTGTGAAGATATTGAAGTAGTCGTCGGTAGCAACGGAGCGGATCTTGCCGGTATCTGCATCTACACGGCACAGCATGCCTCCCTGACCGGTATTATCACAGCAGTGCCCCCCACGACCGGTCTTAACCATGATATAAGCAATGTGGATCGTATCCCCTACCAGATCGGTGACGATACGGAGGGTGTTTACAGATGCGGGATGGAGGGCTGACATTGCCTCATGCTGGGGTAATGCATGTTCCAGAATGATGAGTTTGTTCTCACGGATATGCTGTAGCATAGCTTCTGCAGAGGGAAAATCTACGGGTTTTAATTTGGTGACCCCTTTACCGCAGGAGCCGTGGTTAGGTTTTGCGAAAATGCCTTCCTGTCCGGAGATGAAATCTGTAAATTCTTCTAAAGAACAGGTTTCGCCGTTCAAGGTTCTGCGGTGGAGGTATTTGGCAAATCGAGCGTTAAAGCGGAGTTTATCGTCGAATTCCTCTGCATAGGTATAGTCGTTCATAAGCTCGCAGACTTTCTTGTTGCGGACACGGGTTAGGTAGGTATTACGTTCCTTTCCCTTCATGTTATAGAAACCGAACATAACATAATCATAGTAGCCTGCACCGTAGCGTAGACCGCACCATGCCATGGAGCAGAAAGTACGGAGTTTGGATTGTCCGCTTTTTTCTTTCACGGTTCCTAACATAGAGTTTAGCTTATCAAAACGCATTCCGCGAATCACACGGGCGATATATTTGATACTCGGCATAAAGTTCTCCTTGGTAAATTGATATTAAAATGCGACGGCAATGACCTCGCGGATATTTTTTGCTCGCAGGAGTTCCAGTCCTTCCGGGGCTTTGAGATCCCGGGTGCCACTTCTGGGGATGATACATTGGGTGAACCCCAGACGGCGGATCTCGCTCAAGCGTTGCGAGAGCTGGCTCACAGCACGGATCTCCCCTGTTAAGCCAACTTCCCCAACAGCGGCTAAAGTGTCTGATACGGGGCAATCCTTTGCGGCAGAAACAGCGGCAATCACCACTGCAAGGTCTGCGGCGGGCTCGTCTAATTTGAGGCCTCCAACCACATTGAGATATACGTCGGAATTGGAGAAGCGGATCCCTCCACGCTTTTCCATGACCGCAAGGAGCATAGCGGTACGGTTATAGTCGAAACCGTTACTGCTACGCCTAGGGAAATTCATGGTGGTGGGAGATACCAGAGCCTGTACCTCTGCAAGGACGGGTCTTGTTCCCTCCATAATACAGGCTACACAGGAACCGGGTGTTCCCTGAGGTCTGCCGGATAAGAGCATTTCAGATGGGTTCGGGACCTCGCGTAGACCCTTGTCGTACATCTCGAATACACCGATCTCGTTCGTGGATCCGAAACGGTTCTTTGCCGCACGGAGAATGCGATACGTGGTGTGCTCCTCGCCCTCAAAATAGAGAACACAGTCTACCATGTGCTCCAGAACCTTGGGACCTGCGATGGCGCCTTCTTTGTTAATGTGGCCAACGACAAAGACAGTCACACCACTGCTCTTACAGTACTGCATTAGGCGGAGGGTGCAATCCTTTACCTGGGCTACGGAACCCGGGGAGGTACTGCGATCTTCGGTATAGAGAGTCTGGATAGAGTCTACGATCAATAGACCGGGTTTGAGCTGTTCGGCACTATGAAGAGCCGCGTCTAAATTGGGCTCACAGAGGAAGAAAAGGTCATCACTGACAACGCCCAAACGCTGTGCGCGGAGTTTTAGCTGGCTTTCACTTTCCTCCCCGGAGATGTATAGGACGGTTTGCCCTTTGCAAATCTGCTGGCAGATCTGCAATAACATGGTGGACTTACCAATTCCGGGGGCACCGCTAACCAGTACCAACGAGCCACGGACAGCTCCACCGCCCAGAACACGGTCTAACTCTCCCATGCCGGTATAAAAACGGAGGGCTTCGTCGGTCTCGATCTCCTTCAGCCGTTTGGGGCGAGAGGAAATTGTTGCGAAAGTAACGGGAGCGCCCTTTGCGGTTGTAGGTGGGGTATATTCTTCTAAACAGTTCCATTGTCCGCAAGACGGGCATTTTCCTGACCATTTTGCAGATTCATTACCACATTGGCTACATAAAAACACAGTTTTAGACTTCATGAGATTCCTCCGGCTCTCTGATAGCACAGCATGCAATAGCCGCGGCTAATTTTTTCTGATAGGAAGCCTCAAGTCGGATCGT
>JAZREB010000378.1:0-2330 GCA_045660585.1 Faecousia sp.
GTAGATGATCCCGTATTCCTGGTAGATGGGGGACAGTCCTACACGGATCCCGGTAGAGGCTCCTACCAACTTCCTACCACGGAGACCCTGATCCAAAAGACTCTGGAAGCCGAGAGTGCCCTCTATGCCGCCGATTCCAAGGTCATTGACGGCTCTCTTGCCAAGGGCTATTCCATCCACACAGAGCTTGCGATTTGCAATTCCAAGGGTCTTGACCTCCATTCCCAAAACGATATGTCCTTGATCATGGTGGGAGCTGTAGTTTCCGAGAATGGAGAGATGGCAAATGACTACCAACTGAAGGTTGGGGAGCTGTCTTCTCTGGATCTCAATGCCCTCAGTAAGAAAGCGGCAACAACAGCTCTGAGCAAATTGGGTGGAGAGGTTCCCAAAACCGGGGAATATCCTGTTGTATTCGGCCCCGAGGCAATGTGTGACCTTCTTGCAACATATCGTTCCGTATTTTCTTCCGAGACTGCACAGAAGGGTCTGAGCAAGCTGGCAGGGAAGGAGGGAACCATCATCGCATCCCCTCTGGTGACCCTTGTAGACGATCCCTTCCATAAGGATAACCCCGTTCCCTGTCCCTTCGATGCAGAGGGATCTCCCACTTCTGTGAAGAATCTCATTGAAAAGGGCACCCTCAAAACCCTTCTGTATAATCTGAAGACCGCCGCCCTCGCAGGGAAGAAAACCACCGGCAACGCCTCCAAGACAGGCTACAATTCCTCTATCGGTATCCGTCCCTTTACCCTGTATCTTGCCCCGGGTGAAGAGTCCGAAGAGAGCCTCCTTGCCCGTGTGGGAGATGGTATCTTTATCGATTCTCTCTCCGGCCTCCATGCAGGTGCGGATGCGGTTACAGGAGACTTTTCTCTCCAGAGCGCCGGCTATCTCATCGAGAAGGGGAAGAAGACGACCTATATCAAATCCTTTACCGTAGCAGGTAACTTCTTCGAACTGCTGAAAAATATCACCGCTATCGCTAACAATTTTGAACTCCCCAACGCAATTTCCTCAACCGCTTTCGGCTCTGCTTCCGTACTGGTTGAGGGGCTGACCATAGCCGGTAAATGAGTTTTAAGTTAAATTCCTAAAATATGAAATAATAATTAAGAAGATAGTATGAAAATTCTTTCATTTTCCTCTTGATTTTTTAGAAAAAAAGGTATATAATCTAACAGATTGCACGAATATCGGGGAGAATCCTCTTTCCCTGGGAACAGTATCTATAGAACAGTATCTACAGGAAGTGAACGGAATGAAGAAATCTTACATGAAACCTCTCCTTGCCTTTGAGTCCTATCAGTTGTCAAGTGCTCTGGCAGGGGATTGCGACCTGAAACTCAATCATTACTCTTATGAATGCTCAGCCGACGAGAACGGCAGAGGCAATGGCCCCGGTGTTGAAGGAATCTTTTACGATTACAACAATTGCCAGATTGACCTCACCGGCCCCGAAGTGGACGGCGCAGAGTCTGTCTGCTACCACGGCCCCATCTTCACCGTAGGCCACGGTGTATTCCTTGCATCCTAAACCTTAAACCCTCCGACCCCTATGGGGCTCGGAGGGTTTTTATCTGCCTCTGAACATCCCTTTCAATCACGGTTTTTCCCTCTGTTCCTAATCCCCACAGGGAACGATAATTTGAGAATCAGAAAGGCTCTGCCGGAGGATCCCAACAGAGCCTTTGAATTTAGGTTGTGTTTTAATTTGCAAAGTATGCCTTTGCACTGTCACTGTATGCAAAGAGAGCCTTGCACAGAGTCAGCAGATCCCCGGTCTTATTGTTGCCGTAGGTGTCTGCGCTGTACTGCAAGGTGCAGGATACGGGGGTTTCTCCCTCGTAGATCTGTACGGTGACAACGGAGCGAAGCTCTGCGGCAAGGAGAGTGTCCAGGGTGAAGGCGTAGTAGCTTAAGTTTGCATTATACAGCTCAGCGCTCTTTAGAACTACATTCTTTTCTGCGCCCTTGGTGTCAGTGTAGGTAACACGGAGGCTGAGATCGGACAGTTCCCCTGTGTAGGTGCCCATTGAGAATACGAACTTCAAGCAAACCTTGGAGTCTAAGTCCAGAGCCTTGCCCTTCCATTCGATGGGAGCATTGGGAAGGTCAGTAAGAATCTCGTTGGTATTGCCGAAGGTGACAGAATCCATGTCGGACAGGAATGCCTTGTGGCTATCCGCCATCTTGCTGTCTGCAAGGGTATCCAAACGGTAGCCCTTGACGATCTGTGCCTTTGCACCGTAGCGCAGAAGATCAGCGCAGAGGATCTTGAGGGATTCTACATTGCCTTCTTTATTCATCTGAGAATAAGCGTAGTCTGC
>JAZREB010000379.1:0-7153 GCA_045660585.1 Faecousia sp.
GCAAATCAACCCCTACTGCGTCAATCCCTCACCGCCTTCGGCGGAGCTCCCTTTACACAAGGGAGCCTTTGGTCTGTGCAAACTTCAAACTGAGCGATAAACTGTGATTTGTAGTGCAAACAAAATGGGCTTTAGCCCATCATTTCAAATCCGTGCCCTTTAGGGCACACATTCACCCACCACGAATGTGGTGGATTTCATACCGTAGGTATTTCACATCTCGCAGAGATATTTCACTCCGAAGGAATTTCATTTCGCTCCAAGGGAGCGATAAACTGTGATTTGAAGAAGAGCACGTTCCCTGTGTTGCTTTTGCAGATATGAAAAAGCCGTCTTGCAGTTCCCGTTGGGATTGCAAAACGACTTTCTGTATGTAAATTATTTTCCGGCAAGCTCCCAGAAGGCTACTGCTGCGGCGGCAGCTACATTCAGGGAATCGACCCCGTGCGCCATGGGGATCATCACCGTATAGTCACTGTCTCCGATGGTCAGGTCTGCAAGACCGTCTCCCTCGCTTCCCATAATAATGGCAAGTCGCTCTTCTGCCTGTAGCCCCGGATCACACAGAGAGACGGAATCCCTACGCAGAGCCATGGCAACTGTCTTAAAGCCCAGCTCCTTTAGGGTGGTACCGTGGGGCCACAGGGGGTCATAGGTCCAGGGGATCTGGAACACTGTCCCCATACTGACCCGAATGGCTCGCCTGTACAGAGGGTTGGCGCAATTGGGGCTCAAGATCACAGCATCAATGTTAAAGGCCGCCGCAGAGCGAAAAATAGCTCCTACATTGGTGGGATTCATGACCCCTTCCAGCACGGCGATCCGTCTTGCTCCCTTGCACAGGGCAGAAACCTCCGGCAGAGTCTTCCGTCTCATGGCGCAGAGCATACCACGGGTCAGTTGGAAGCCCGTCAGTTGTGTCAGTACATCAAATTCCGCCGTATACACGGGAACAGAGGGGCAACGGGCTAAAATTTCCGCCCCTTCTCCGGTGACGTGCTTCTCTTCCATTAGGAAAGACAGGGGCTCATAACCGCCGTCTAAGGCTCTTTCAATGACCTTGGGACTCTCCGCGATAAAGATCCCATCCTCAGGATGCTCTCTGCAGAGCAGTTGCGCCTCTGACATACGGGCGTAGACATCCAGCTCCTTCATAGACAGATCTTGGATATGTATCACTCTGTGCTGTGTTCCTTCCATGGTGCGCTCCTTCCCACAGGCAAGAGCCTGTGGTTCATAGTTTCTTCCCTCCTATTATACAGCTTTCCCCATTAAAATCAAGTAGTAGCCACCTTTCTTCTCCTCCTGAGGATTTTTTTGTGAAACTTTCCTGATTTTTCATAAAAAGACTATCTTTTCTTTCCAAAATAAGATATAATGAAATAGTATGGGTATCTTTACTCATCTTTAACCCTTACCACCATGGGAGGATTCGTCTATGGATCTGCACAAAAAGAAACTTTCCCGGAGCATACTCCTGCTCTCCTTCCTTCTGCCACTACTGATCACTACCCTTTGCTTTGCACTGGATCGTGTTGCCCCCTTCGGCCCCGAAGGACTCTTAAAGGCCGATGCCTGGGCCCAATATCATCCCTTCCTGTCTCTTTACCGAGACACCCTGTTGCAGGGCGGTTCCCTGGAGCACACCTGGAGTATCGGCATGGGTATCAACTTCCTCCCCATTTTTGCCTACTATCTGTCCAGTCCCCTATATCTACTGTGTGTTCTGGTGCCGGAAAAATACCTGCTCCACTTTATGCTGGCCCTCACAGTGATCAAATTTTCCCTGGCAGGCCTGTCCTTTGCCCTGTTCCTGTCCCGTGTATATCATTCCACTCGCAGGATCATCCCCTTCTTTGCTCTCATGTACAGCCTGTGTGCCTGGTCTGCGGGCTACTACTGGAATATTATCTGGCTGGATGTGTTCGCCCTCCTGCCTCTGCTCATCGTGGGCACCTATGCCATGTTGCGGGAGAGTCGTTTCCGCCTGTATGTGGTTGCACTTGCTCTGTGTTTCTGGTGTAATTACTATCTGTCCTACTGTTGCTGTATTTTCGTTCTCCTCTGCTTTATCGGGTATCATATCTGCCGTGGCAAAGGTTGGAAGAATTTCTTCCGTAGCTTCGTCCGATTCGGTTTGGGTACCCTCTTAGCCCTGGCTCTGGCTGCCGTTTTGGTCATCCCCACTCTCTTGGGCATGCAGAATACCGCCTCTGCTGAAATAAAGGACTTCCCCTTAGCTGCTCTGACCCTTGCCACGAAATCCTATGATTTCTCTTTCTCCTTCTTATTCGAGGCTCTGGCTCAGGTAATGGGACGGACACTGACCAACTCTCCCCCCTCCTTCATGGATGGTCTGCCCAATATTTTCTGCGGATTCTCCACTTTGATCCTTGGCTTTACCTTCCTGTTTAACAAAACCTTCACCCGTCGAGATCGTATTTTCCATGGCTGTCTCCTGCTGTTCTTTGTCCTGAGTTGTATTTTCAAGGTTCTGGACTACATCTGGCACGGATTCCACTTCCCCAACATGCTCCCCAATCGTTTTTCCTTCCTCTTCAGCTTTGTTTTGCTGAACATGGCATTCCGTGGGTATATACGTCTGCATGCGCTAAGTCTAAAGCGGATCCTCTTATCCCTTGCATGTGGTCTTGTTATTATCGGTTGCGGTCTTATGTACCGAACCGAGCTGTCCTTCGGCTATTATGCCCTCCCCCTTGCCTTGGGAGTATTCGCCGCAACGGCATTGATTATTTTCTTAGGCAGTAAGTGCCCTCTTCCCAAGCTCACCTACCGCCGTCGTATGCAGATCGCATCCCTTATCCTTGCCCTGCTCTTCTTAGGTGAGAGCTATCTGTGTATCTCCGTTGGCATTGACGAGGGCTTGACCCATGACACTGCCATGGATCATGGGCTACTGGGACAGGAGCTCTACAAGTCCGTTTCCCAAAATGATCCGGAGCTGTTCTATCGCACCGAATTTGCCCACGGTGGCACCTCCAACGACGGTGCTCTCCACCACAATAACGGTACAGACGTATTCTCCTCTTCCGCACTGGTAAACTTCGGCAATTTCGCAAGTGCTCTGGGACTGCGTGCATGGCCGGAAAGTAACAGCACGACCTACGAAGAAAGCACCGCTTTCACCAATGCCCTGTGCGGTATCAAATATCTCATCGGCGAAGAGGGCACCTTTAAGAACCCGGAAGACCTCACCTTGGTAGACAAGCTGGAAAACTACGAGATCTACGCCACCCCCTCTTATATGGGAGTGGGCTTTATGACAGACAGTGCTCTGGCTGACTTCACCGCCTTGGAATCCGTAAAGAATCCCTTCGCCGAGCAGAACGAGCTCTTCCGCCTCGCAACGGGTCTGGAGGGAGATCTGTACCGCTTCATTTTCGATCCCGAGTTAGAGGCCTGCGAGGGTTGCACCCTGAGTGCTACGGAGAATAACAGCCAATTTAGGTATACCGTCGCCGAGGATATGGAGTACGGCACCTTCACCATCCGTTATACCATGGAGGAGTCCGGTCTCTTATCCATGGCCACTCGTATGGGTGGCGGTGATATCTGCAAGATCTACCGTAACGGTGAATTCTATCTGGAAAGCTCCATCCACGCCCGGGCCATCCTGAATCTGGGATATGTAGAGCCCGGCGATGTATTTGAAATGGTCTACACCTCCGAACACTATAAGGAAGCCGGCATCAATCTCTTTGTGACCCTGCAGAATGACGAATTACTGCAAGAGGGACTGTCCCTCCTTTCCGACGAGGTATGGAACATCACCTATGTGGATAACACTACAATATCCGGCACTATCACCGCTAAAGAGGACGGTTTCTTCTACAGCTCCATTGCCTACGAGCCCGGTTGGACAGTTACCGTTGACGGTGTGGAGATCCCCATTGCCACCACCTACGATCCCTCACAGAACGATGCTAAGCTGACGGATTCCCTGATCTCCTTCCCCTTAAGTGCAGGAGATCACGAGATCACCATGTCTTACCGCACGCCGGGTCTGCGCGGAGGTCTGTGTATCTCCCTGACAGCGTTGATCCTTTATGTAGCATTGATCCTCTGCAAAAAGTATACCATTGTCCCCAATCTGATCCCCACCAAAAAGGAGACCTGCAATGACTAAACAAACCTCCCCCCTCCTTCGGAAAGTAAACGACAAGCTACCCCAGCTTCTGTCCTTCTTTCTTCCCTTTTTCATCGTTCTGATCTGCTTTATCATTTCCAAGGTCTTCCCCTTCGGTGATCGGCAGATCTTAGCATCCGACGGTTGGCACCAGTACTATCCCTTCCTCCTGGTTCTGCGGGAAAAACTCCTCACCGGCGGCTCCTTGGAGTATATCCGTAACGTAGGTATGGGCTCTAACTTTATCTCCCTCTATGCCTACTATGTGGCAAGTCCCCTGAACCTTATGTCTGTTCTGGTTCCTGTGGACTACATGCGAGAGTTTTTCACCCTGACCACCATCCTGAAAATCTCCTTTGCAGGATATTTCTTCTGCCTCTTCCTCCGTACCGTGAATCGGAAAAACGAGATCTCCATGGCATTTTTCGCCCTGATGTATGCCCTGTGCTCCTGGGCGGCCGGTTATTACTGGAACATCATGTGGCTGGACGCCTTTGCTGTCCTCCCCCTGCTGATCGCAGGTATGGTGGTTCTCCTACGGGACGGAAAATTCCGGATGTATACCCTGGCTCTGACCCTGTGCTTATGGGCAAACTACTATGTCGCCTTCTTCTGCTGTGTTTTCACCCTGCTTGCCTTCTTCGGCTACTGCATCGTTTGCTGGAACGGTCCGGGCAATTTCTTCCGCCGTTTCCTCCGTATCGGTATTTGCACCCTCATTGGCGCAGGCCTTGCGGCGGTTCTGCTGATCCCCACGCTGACAGCCATGCAGTTCACCTACTCCGCAACGGGCAAGGAAGTCAATCTCCTTGCTATGAATCTCCCGGAACGCACTACGGGCATGGTGGAGCTCGATGGCTATTGGGGCGTGCTGAAGGACGAAGTCCTTCCCAACCTGATCCCTGCCTTGCGAGAAGTCGCTTCCCGTTTCCTCCCTGCTTATGAGCCCACCAGTATGGAGGGTCTGCCCAATGTCTTCTGTGGCTTCAGTGCAGTGATCCTGGCAGTATTCTTCTTCTGCAATAAGAAAATCAAGGTTCGGGAAAAGATCGTCTCCCTTTCCATCCTCCTGTTCCTGATGTGCAGCTTTATTTTCCGCTATCTGGACTATGTGTGGCATGGATTCCATTTCCCCAACATGCTCCCCTATCGTTTCAGTTTCCTGGTTCCCTTCGTCATGATCTGTATGGCATACCGTGCCTACAGCCTCATGGATGATTTCAAATTCTGGAAGCTGGCTATTATCGTTCCTGTTTCCCTCGGTCTCATTGCCAGTGCCTATTTCCTGGAAGAGACCATGCCCACTCAGGTTATTGTCACCTCCTTCGTGGTGGTGGGCTGTTTGGTGGCCTTCTTCATCTTCCACGGACAGAAGGAATCTCAGCGCACCTCCCGTGTGCAATATGCCCGGATCTTCCTGTGCTTCATTATCCTGTGCGAGATGATCCTGTCCTACTCCCTGGGTGTTTCCAAGGTAGGTACCAGCTCCCATAACAACTACCCCAAGGAAAGGGACTCCATCCGGTCCCTCATGGACTATGTAGAGGAAATCGATGACGACGTCTACTACCGTATGGAGGCCACCAATACCCAGACCCTCAACGACGGTGCCCTGAACAATTACTACGGTCTCACGGTCTTTAATTCCTCTGCCAACGTTAACTTTAACCGTTTCTCCCGTGCGCTGGGCTTTGCCTCCTGGCCGGAGAGCAACCGCTACGCCTATTACGAGGGTTCTCCCTTGGGCAACACCTTTGCAGGTCTAAAATACCTCATTGACCGAGATGGCAATCACCTCAGCTCCGCTAACAGCTATGTAGCCGTTTCCGGCACTGTAAAGCTCCTGAAAAACGAGAGCTATCTGGGCTTTGGCTTCATGACCGACAGCAGTCTTGCAACCTTCCAGTCCCGTGCCGCCCAGAAAAACGCCCTCCTGGATCAGGAAGAAATGTTCATTCTGGCAACCGGTGTTTCCGAGCGACTGTATCAGCACTTAGTGGCAGACGAGCTGGAAGCTGACGAAGAATGTACCCTGGAAAAGGGCACCAACCGCACCTTCTTCCGCTTTGAAAAGCCCGGCTCCAAGGACACCGCCAATTTCACCATCCGCTACAATATCGAAGAGGGCGGTCTCCTCCTGGCATATCTCCACATGCCCGGCTCCGATAAGGTTACGGTATACCGCAACGGTCTGCAGCTCTTCTCCCGTACCTCCAAGGTACGCACCATCGTCAATGTAGGCGATGTAGAAACCGGTGACGTTGTGGAATTCGTCTTTAAGGGCAAGAGCAACAACTCCGGCAATATTACCTTAGACGTTGTCACTCAGAAAGAGGATGTCTACGAAAAGGGCATGAACACCCTGAAGGACGAGACTTGGGAACTGACCGAGGCCACTGACACCTATCTCTGCGGTTCCATCAATGTCCTGAATAAGGGCTTCTTCTACTCTTCCATCCCCTACGAGCCCGGTTGGAAAGCATATGTCGATGGGGAAGAAGTAGCCATCTGCGAGGGCTACGATCCCTCCCTGGATGATGTCATGCTGAAGGATTCTGTGGTCAGCTTCCCCTTAGATGAGGGCTACCACATCATCGAGATGAAATACGATGCCCCCGGTTTGGGACTGGGCGCCATGATTTCCGGTGGCTGTCTTGTGATCTTTGTCCTCCTGTGTGTGCTCCTGCGGAAAAACCCCGTCATGATCCCCGACAAGGCTCGTCCTGTCACTATTCAGGAAAATGACCTTTTCTGTGAAGAAATCTCTTTCGCAGAAGAAGAACACCTACAGGAAGAGGCATATTTCCTCACAGAGGAGGCAGAGCCTGCCCCCTCTGCCCCGGAAGAGGAGCTCCCCAATGGATAAAACACTGCTCCGCCGACAAATTCGGCAACAAAAGCAGGCCCTGACCCCGGAGCAGATCCACAGAGCCTCTATGGATCTGACAGAGCAGTTCTGCTCCCACCCTCTGTATCGGGAGGCAAAGACCATCTTTGCCTACTTGA
>JAZREB010000380.1:0-3226 GCA_045660585.1 Faecousia sp.
ATGGCCACGGCGGTCAACGGTGGCAAGACCCTTTCCGGCAAGAGCATTTATATGCTGGGAGATATTGACATGAACAATGCCAACCATACTCCCATCGGACAATTTGTTTCCGATTCCTCTTGGACAAAATCCTTCTCCGGCACTTTCTTCGGAAATAACTTTAAGGTATTCAACCTAAAGGTCAACCAGACCTCCTTGAACGGTGGTGGTCTGTTTGGTAGCTGTTACAAGGCTACCTTCATCGGATTGCATATTTTCAACGGCTCTGTTACCACTGCCAACCGCGCAGGCGGTATCACAGGTTATGCAGATGGCGGTTGCACCTTCCGCTACTGCTCTAACGGCGCGGACATCAAGACCACCACAGGTGTGGACGGCGCCGGCGGTCTGGCAGGTGTGGCAAGAGGCAGTTGTCGCTTTGAATACTGCGCCAACTACGGCACAGTAACTGCCACTACCAAGGCCGCTGCAGGGATTGCCGGTTGGGGACAGACCAACATTAAGTTGAACGGCTGTATCAACACCGGTATTATCTCCGCTCCCGAGGATGTTGCCGCCCTTGCCCGTGTGGGTTCGGGCTTCAGTGGAACATGGTCCGATTGCTATTATCTGAAATCTGCCTGCTCCACCTCTGCTTCCGGCTCTTCCAAGGACGAGAGCAATTTCTGCACCGGCATTATCGGTGGCAGTATCAATACGGTTTCCAGAACCGTTGCCAACAACGGCGCTTATACCAACACCCCTCGTTTCCCTGCCATTTGCACGGAGAATGAATCCCCCGCCACCTGTACCCGTCTGTCTGCCTATGACAACGGAGCTTATATCGGCTATGTGACCGTATATGCCAATGTGGGGGATTTGGTAGGCATGACAGGCTCTCAGGATTACTACTCCTCTGCAGGTCATGCTGTGACTGCGGAGTTGACCAACAGGTGCGATCCTGCGGCTGTTCCTTATGACATCAGTTTGGTACTTAACGGCGGTAGTCTTGACATCACTGCCCCTGCTTCCTACAGCTATCTTATTGGCGCGGCTCTGCCTTTAAGCACTCAAATCCAAAAATCCGGCTATGTCTTTGCCGGTTGGTACGATAATTCCTCCTTCAGCGGTCAGGTATATGCTGTGGTTGGCCCGAATGTTCGAGGAAATAAGACCTTTTATGCCAAGTGGTCCACTCTTGTGGAAATCGGCACTGTGGATCAATACCTTGCCTTTGTCAATGAGGTCAACGGAGGCAACACCTACAGTAACAAGGTGGTTCGGATCACGGCAAACCTGAACTTTGGTGGAAAGACCATCCCTGCTCTGGGTACGGCAAGTGCGCCCTTCTGCGGTGTGCTGGACGGACAGGGCAACACCTTCTCCAACTTTACTGTCAGCGGTACGGATGCACAGGGGCTAGTGGGCTACCTGAAGCAAGGCACTGTCCAATACATCAAGATGGAAAATGCCACTATCTCCGGCAAGACTAATGTAGGTTCGGTTGTGGGTTACAACGACGGCGGTCTGGTGCTGGGCTGTGAAAGCAGTGCTAAGGTAGTCAATAAGGCAAGTATTTATGACCTGTCCTATATGAGCTTCAATATCCGTTGCGGTGAAGATCCCTCTCCCAATACGGTTGCAGAGCGTACTCCCCGTGTGAAAACCTATCTGGCAAAATATGCACCCGATATTATCGGTCTTCAGGAGGTTACTCCTACATGGAAGACTGTTCTGGCAAGTGCTTTATCCGGCTATAGCATGGAATTTACCTACCGCGGTTCTTCCAATCAGGAGGCCGCCCCCTTGTATTGGAAAACAAGCAAATTCAACGCCTTGGAGCAGGGAACATTCTGGCTCAGTACCACCCCTGACAAGATCTCCTACGGCTGGGGCGCGAAATACTACCGTACCTGCTCCTATGCAGTTCTGCAACCCAAGAACACCAATATCATCATTCTGGCATATAACACCCATCTGGATCACCAGTCTGTAGAGGCGCAGAACGAGGGCATCAAGCTGGTCAAGAGTCGTATGGATGCTATGGAAACCAAATACCGCAACAAGGGCTACACGGAGATCTATTCCGTGGTCACCGGCGACCTTAACGCAAAGCCCAGCTCTGTGGCGGTAACCTATCTTGCTAATACCATGTCCGAGGCTCGTAATCTTGCGGTCTCTCTGGGAACGCCTTTGGGGCAGAACAGCTTCAGTGCTTATAACGCAAGCCCCAGTCAGCTCGTTGACTACATTTTTGTCAGTCGCAATATTGATGTGAAGACCTACAAGGTCACCTTGGATAAGGTGGACGGAAAGGCTATCTCCGACCACTACGGCCTGTACGGGACTCTCCGTCTGGGGGGAAATACCCAAGGCGGTATCGTCGGCTGTAACAAGGGGAATATTCAGAGCTGTGGCTTTACCGGTAGCATCGACACCACCGCAGGCTGTGGCGGTGTGGCAGGTATGAACTGGGGCTACATTGTCAATTCCTACGGCCAATTTACGGGAAAGACCACGGATGTGTTCGCCAACGGCATCACAAGTAAGGCATGGACAAATGTGTTCTACTCCTACTATGCCAACAACATGGGACTTTCCGGTGCAGGTAGTGCCGCTTCCGGCCTTAGCAACAGCTCTTACTTGACCAATTTGAACCGTCCCTTGAAGCTGTGGTCTATGAAATCCTCTGTGAACAACGGTTTGCCCTTTATCTGCATCAAGCATCAATATGCCTATACAAGCAGTGGAAACAGTGAACACACGGGGAAGTGCAACCTCTGTTCCGCTACGATTTCCGAGTCCCACAGTGCAGTGACCGACGCAGCCGTTGCCGCAGACTGTACCCCCGCCGGTCTTACCCAAGGCAGTCATTGCGGAAAGTGTAATTATGTCATAGTGGCACAGGAGAAGATTTCCGCCACAGGGCATTCCTACACCTATAAGGTAAGCAAGAATCCCACCACCTCTGCAACAGGTACTTTGACGGGTACTTGCTCCAAGTGTTCCGGCACTACCACCGTGACTCTGCCCAAGCTGAATGCCACGCACTACACCAAGACTGTGACTAAGGCCGCAACCTGTACCGCGAACGGTACTGATACTTACAAGTGGAAGACCACAACTTACGGTACTTTCAGCTTTACCGCAACCACTAAGGCCAAGGGTCATACAGAAGTTGTAGATGCTGCTGTTGCTCCCACCTGTACTGCAACCGGCCTGACAGAAGGCAAGCATTGTTCTGTAT
>JAZREB010000381.1:0-3918 GCA_045660585.1 Faecousia sp.
CCTGCCTCTATTATGCAGGATCTCCGTGGCAATCTGGTATCTATGATTTTCCAGGAGCCTATGACCAGCCTGAACCCCGTTTTCAGAATCGGTGATCAGGTTGACGAGGTTATCAAGCTCCATAATCCCCAGATGTCTAAAGAAGATGTTAAGGCCAGAACTATTGAAATGCTGGAACTGGTTGGCATTGCCAATAAGGAAGGCGTTTACAAGATGTACCCCCATGAGCTCTCCGGCGGTATGCGTCAGCGTATTATGATCGCCATTGCACTGGCTTGCAATCCTGCACTGATCATTGCAGACGAGCCCACCACCGCACTGGACGTTACCATCCAGGCTCAGATCCTTGACCTGCTCCAGGGTCTGAAGGATAAGATCAACAGCTCCATCATGCTCATTACCCATGACCTGGGTGTTGTTGCAGGTATGGCTGACTATGTTGTTGTTATGTATGCAGGTCGTGTCATTGAGAAGGGCACTGCAGATGATATTTTCCATCATCCTGCCCATCCCTACACCATTGGCCTCATGCGTTCCAAGCCCGTTGTTGGTAAGAAGGTTGACGAGCTCTATAATATCCCCGGCAGTGTTCCTAACCCTGTCAACATGCCCAACTACTGCTATTTCAGAGACCGTTGCGAGATGCAGTGCGACAAGTGCTCCGGTCAGTATCCCCCCGTCATCAAGATCAGTGATACTCACTATGTATCCTGCTATCGTTTCATGGATGAGGGCGAGGTTGTTGGGTATCCTAAGTCCGTGAATGTAGAGGAGTTGTAATATGGCTGATATGAATAAGATTGAATCCAGAGACCTCTTCTCTCAGAATTTTGACGGTGCCGAGAAGGATTCTGAAAATATTCTGGTTGTTAAGAACCTTAAGAAGTATTTCCCCATTAAGTCCAGCTTCCTCCGTCTTACCGTTGGTAACGTTAAGGCTGTAGACGGTGTCTCCTTTAAAATCAAGAGAGGCACCACCATGGGTCTGGTAGGTGAGTCCGGTTGCGGTAAGTCTACCGTTGGCCGCACCTTACTGCGTCTGCTGGAAAAGACTGATGGCGAGGTTTACTTCAACGGTCAGGAGATTTTCTCCCTTTCCAAGAAGGAACTGCGGGCTATGCGTCCTGCCATCCAGATCATTTTCCAGGATCCCTATTCCAGCCTTTCTCCCAGACTTCCTGTCGGTGAGATCATCGGCGAGGCAGTCCGTGAGCACGGTATCGTTCCTCCCGAGGAGCACGACGAGTATATCTCCCGTATTATGGAAGCCTGCGGTCTTGCAGAATATCACAAGGATCGTTATCCCCACGAGTTCTCCGGCGGTCAGCGCCAGAGAATCTGCATTGCCCGTGCATTGGCACTGAATCCCGATTTCATTCTCTGTGACGAGCCTGTCTCTGCACTGGACGTTTCCATTCAGGCACAGATCATCAACCTGCTTAAGGATCTGCAGGCACAGTTCGGTCTGACTTATCTTTTCATCTCCCACGACCTGTCCGTTGTTGAGCATATCTCCGACACCGTCGGCGTTATGTATCTGGGCAATCTGGTAGAGTATTCCGATACAGAAAAGATCTATTCCGAGCCTCTCCATCCTTACACCAAGGCACTGTTCTCTGCTATCCCAATTCCCGATCCCGACTATAAGATGAGTCGTGTGGTTCTGGAAGGCTCCATTCCTTCTCCCGCAAATCCCCCCTCCGGTTGTAAGTTCCATACCCGTTGCAGTCAGTGCATGGAGATCTGCAAGCACTTTGCTCCTGATTTCGCAGAGGCTCGTCCGGATCACTATTGCGCATGCCACCTGTATAACTCCCCGGAACGTATGAAGGAATTTGAGGATGCTCTTCCCAAGTGAGCAACCTCCCGCTTTGTAAAGGAGAATGTCTGTGAAAAAACAATACGATGACGATGATGGACGTACCATAGCCAATATGGATGTGGACGGTATGCCCTGGTATCGCAACAAGCCAAAGACAGAGAACCAAGGAAAGAACCCCTTAACTGACGAAGAACTCTCCCGAGAGGGGAAAATCGGTCTGTACTGGGGAACCTTTAAAGCTGTAGGATTGATTGCACTTGTATTCTTTGTGGTGTATTTCTTGCTGATTTTCATCCTTACAAGGTTATGGTCCTGAATTTCATGGCATAAAATTGATACCGACTCTGAGATTTCTCAGAGTCGGTTATTTTATGATTTCGGATCGAGGAGCACTCTACAAGCTATGGAGTAGAGTGCTCCGTTCCGTGAATATTAGCCCTTATGAACGAGGGGCAAACAGCATTTGTCTGAAGGAAAAATTAGCAGCAGCCGTTATTGTCGCAACCGCAACCACAGCCACTGTTGCAGCCACAGGAGTTGCCACAACCGCAACCGCCGTTAGAGCCCAACAGATTACCATTGTTACCGCAACCGCAGCAGCAGAATAAGAGGATCAGGATAATGATCCACCAGCAACCACCGAAACCATTGTTATTACACATAATACATTTCCTCCTAAATGAAATTTCTGAGCATCAAGCTCATTCCATGATATGCCACAGGGGAGAAATGGTGACTATGGAGGCAGGAGAAGGTATGGCCTTTTTCTTCCTGTTATGAAAAATTTTTGTTAAGATCTAAAACATTCCACCGCTTGGGGTAGAAATTATAAGGAGTTTGTGATATAATGCTCCCTAAAGGATATGAAAGAATCGATTCTATTGAAAGGATGGTAACAAATGGAACCTGAAAATATCTTGCTATCCGGCGAAAATACCCGAAAGAAGCGTTCTCTTCTTGGTTGGCTGTCTTTCCTTGCTCTTGCCCTGGGCATAGGTGTACTTGGAACGATGGCAATTTTTGTGTGGCGGATCTATACCAATGCTTCTGCCGCTAACATAGGGATCCTCTTGAATCTCTTAGGGATCGCTTTGATTCTTTTTGCTGTGGCTTTTGTAATGTCTGTGGTCACATTGTTTCTTCGGAAACAGAAAAAGGGACTTGCTATTGTAACGATCATTCTGTCAATTCTTTTCCTCCTTCTGACAGGTGGAGCGCGTTACATGTATTATTCTGTCTTTGAGTCAACCAGCTATGATGAGGAATTTAATGAAATTCCTGAGGAAAAGCTATACATCAATCCCGACTGGCTCAATAACGAGATCAAGTTTGAGGAATTTCCTCACGAGACCCTTCATCCCGAAGAGGTAGAGGAACAAATCAAGCAGTACGAGATCGATTGGCCCCTTTTGGACGAAGCCGATGTTCCTGATCATGTATATCCCTATATGTATAGTCAGGATCAGGAGTCTCCCTGCTATTTACTCCCCGGCGCTGAGCAGATCGATAATTTCGTTCTCTATGGCATTGACGATAACGGCTTGTCCGATGTCATCATGGTTGTTTCCATGGACCGCGCCCACAAGAAGATCAAACTGATTTCTATCCAACGAGACAGCTATGTCCGTGTTCCCGGCTGGGGCGGTTATACCAAGATCAACCATGCCTACGGCTACGGAAAAGAAGAGTCGGCTCTTGCCACTCTGAATATGAACTTCAAGCTGAATATCAAGGACTACTTTACACTGCACTTTTACCAGGTGGCGGCGATCATTGATGTTCTGGGCGGTGTGGATGTGTACCTGGATAGCGATGAAGCTCGCTATTTACGAAACTCCGGATTCCCGGAATGCCGGGAGGGACCTGCCCATTTGGGAGGTTCGGCGGCAGTGCTTTATTCCAGAATCAGACAGAGCAGTGCCAATGATAATGAGGTTAGAAGAACCGGAAGACAGCGAGAGGTGCTGAACTCTTTGTTCTACTCTGCGAAGTCTGCACCTATTTCCAACTATCCCGCATTGGTAGAAACCTTTACCAGTTTGTGCAAGACCTCCGTTGAAGGAGAACGGCTTCTGAGTATGATGATCGAGGCAGTA
>JAZREB010000382.1:0-3409 GCA_045660585.1 Faecousia sp.
TTCACATTGCCTTGAAAGAATGTGCGGAAAGTGAATATTGGATAGAGCTCTTAATCGAAGGCGGCTATACAGATAACCGCATCATCTTAGAGCACTGTATTGAAATTAAGAGAATACTTATATCATCCATCAACACCGCAAAGTCAAACCAACAATAACCCGACTGCCCAAAAGCCCTAAAAGCCCTTGGATTCCCAACAAAAACCGGGATCCAAGGGCTTCTTTGCTATTTATCAGCTATTCTTATCTATTTGTAACTATTCTCCCCTATTTTACTTCCCTCTGTCGGCAGATCCGTCGGCGCGCCGACCATAGCACAGGGACTAACACAGGGGGGCGTTCATATTTGTACAAACGAAGATATGTATTGGGGTTGATTTATTTGGCCGTAATGTGATATAATTATAGAAACCTTTTTATCAGGCAAGTGATATTATAAAATTAGGAATAATCACAGATTTTTGAACATGAAATATACATTGTGAGTATGGATTTAGTATTTGCGTATTCTGAAAAATATAACACATAACAGGACGCGGAACAAGGGAATCCGGACTGTTCTCTTACTTGCTATGGTAGATGAAAGAATTTTGTAATAGAATAAATTGAGTATTTTCCCTTGATAAAATGCCTTTCTTGCACAATAGAGAAGGGCGAATGTGATACTGTTAATTATTCTCCGTTTTAAAAAACGGAGACGTAACAAGGAAGGAGAAACATATGAAATCACGGGTTTTAGCACTTCTTTTGGTATTGGCACTTCTATTGCCAATGATCCCCACTGTTATGGCAGCGCCCACTCCCACTGCCTCGGTCAGCTTGAATGCAGATTACCGGTATACTCTGACCGGACTTCCCTTTTCAGCTGTGGTGCAGAATTTCTTTTTTGACGATTCTACTCTATACATTACCCAGCACGGTGGGTCCGGGATCACCTATCTGTCTCGGTTGACCATTCAGGGAGATCAGGCTGTCTATCAGGATCATATGACCCTGAACAATTGTGGCAGAGGCGAATCTCTTGCCGGGTATTATTACAACAATAAGCTGTATTTTTATGTAGGATGCAAAATAGATACTGCCGCAACCACCAATTATTCCATTCAGGTTGCCCGAGTGCCCTATGAGGCAGGCAAAACCTACACATATACCCAGCTTAACCGTTTCGATCATTTGAACTACGCCTCTAAGGATGGCTCCCGTTTGGGGACAGGGTATCGGATCAATGTTTGTGGTAACAGTCAGTATACCATCTTCCGCGTGCAAACCTCCGAAGGCTCCGTGACCTATTCCTGTTATGATACCAAGGGCTTGAACGCCTTGCTGGATGCAAGCAAATCTGTGAACCTGTCCCAAGCAGAGCCCCGAGACAAGATCCTCTATTCCTTCACCCAAACCGGATCTGCCCAGATCGTTCGTCCCAACAGCTCTTTCCAAGGGGTAGAGTTGGCATCCAAGAATGTTATTTTCACCTGTGGCGGTGCCGGAGATGTGGCACCTATGATCGGCAAGATGAACAGTGCCGGTACATATCATTGTCAGGCTACCATCGCCAATGTAGGAACCTCCTCCATTAACGGTCTGCAGAGCCTAAACGGAAAGCTGTACTTTGCCATTGAGGGTGATTCTCTGACCAACGGGCAGATGATCTATTCCATCGATCTGATCAACATGGGTGTCCTCCCCGTTGTAACAGACAGTGTTGGCGTATCCACACTCCATCAGCTTCCTTGTGTCAATCCCAATACAGAGAAGAACGACTATCAGCAGAATATGTCCTATGTGATCCGCACAAGTAAGGGGAAAACCATTGTCATCGACGGTGGCTGGGCAAACCTTGACAGTGACAATCTTTTTGCCTATCTCCAGAAGGTCACGGGAGACTCCACACCCCATGTAGATGCCTGGTTCCTGACCCACCCCCATACAGATCATTATGGGGCATTGGTTGGCATTGCTAACAACTACGCATCTCAGATCACTGTGGATACCTTCTACCACCGTATGCCCACAACGGCAGAAATCAATAAATATTTTTACAACGACGATCCCAATACCATCATAGGAGGATGCTCCAAGGTCCACAATGCTGTGAAGAAGCTGAAGAACTGTCAGGGTGAGGCCACCCGTTCTGTGAGCCTCAACACTGTACATAGTGGAAAATGCAATTCCTCCTTTGACTTTGATGATGTACATATTGACATTCTCATGACTGTGGAGGATGTATTCTGGGGCTGTGATAACATTACCACCAAGTATTCCGGAACAAAGGAAACTGCCAGTCATAACTATACCAACGAAACCATCGCCCAGCTCACCGCAGACAATCTGAATAATTCCAGCGTGGTATTCCGAGTCACTATGGGCGGAAAAACCATCCTCTTTATGGGAGATGCTGCCCAGTCTGGAGGCATTATGCTCAAACGCTATCACGATGCCAACAAAACAGACAGCAGCAAGTATTTCAACCTCAAGAGCGATATTGTACAAATCGCCCATCACGGAACCAACGCTGTTCAGAAGGTGGTCTATCAGGCCATTGATCCGGATATTGCCCTCTGGCCTACTCCCAAGTGGTGTTATAATGCCCCCTCCACAGCCGGTGTTACCCAGTATTATGTCAGGCAGTGGATCAAGGCACTGGGAATGGTGGACTATGTTTCCTGCGATGGCCCTCAGGTCTTGTATTTCCCTGCTAACAGAACCACTGCCTACGTAGAGATCCCGGCAAAGCTCCGCCCCTATGTGTTTGATGCCCAGTATTATGCCGAGAGATACCCCGATCTGAAAACAACCTACGGAACAGACGAGACGAAGCTGTATAACCATTTCATTGAATACGGAATCGAAGAAGGCCGCTCGGCAAGTCCCTTCTTCGATGTATCCTTCTATCTGAACCAAAATGACTATGCCCTCCGCTATGATCTCCACGGAGACTATGTTCAGGCTTTTTATCACTTTGTGAATCACATGGATCTTACAGAGGAGCTGAGTGATTGTCCCAAGCAGCTTTCTCCCCTGTTCGATACGGGCTATTATGCAAAAGCTTACCCCGAACTTGCATCTCAGGGTTTGGATACAGAATTTGAACTGCTGGAGCATTTTGCACTGATTGGCTATGAGGGGAACCGCCTTGCTACAGATACGATGGTATCTAAGGATGGCACCTTCTATCATCAGACCTGTAATATTCAGAAGGCACAGGTACCTACCTGCACACAGGATGGCTCCACCCAAGGTAGTACATGCCTTGACTGCGGACAGATCTTGGAGAAAGCCCAATCCATTCCGGCCACAGGGCACAATTATGTGAACGATGTGTGCACAGATTGCGGCGAGGGGAAATATATGGTGGATTCCTCCATCCAAATTGGACATACCCTGAATTTGGCAAGCGATATTTCTGTGA
>JAZREB010000383.1:0-1670 GCA_045660585.1 Faecousia sp.
CGCAGTTTTCACGGAGATATTTTCTGTCAGAGCAAGGAAGAGTCCGATGGGAATACCCGTCGGTATTTCCGAGGACGATGACGATGCTATGGCTGAAAAGATCCTGTGAAAACCTATCGGGGTTCGACTCCCCTCAGCTTAAAGGAGGGAAACCATGAGAGAGCTGAAATTACAGAAGCCCCAGCCCAAGCAGTTGGAGTTCCTGCGGGCAAAGGGGAAACACATCGCCTTCGGCGGAGCCCGAGGAGGGGGAAAAAGCTGGGCAGTACGTACCAAGGCGATTTTGCTTGCCATACGCTATGGGGGCATACGGATCCTGATCCTGCGCAGATCTTATCCCGAGCTTATGAACAACCATATTCTCATCTTACGGAAGGAGCTGGGGGGAATCGGGGTCTATAACGACAGGCAGAAGGCTCTGACCTTTCCCAACGGGTCTACCATCAGCTTTACCTATTGTGCACGGGATGGGGACTTAGACCGGCTACAGGGTGTGGAATACGATGTGATCTTCATAGACGAGGCCACCCAGTTTTCCGAATATCAGATGAAGACCATTGTAGCATGTCTTCGTGGTGTTAACACCTTCCCCAAGCGGATCTATTACACCTGTAACCCCGGAGGTCGGGGGCACCAATACATCAAGCGGATCTTTATAGACCGGATCTACGAAGAGGGGGAAGAGCCGGAGGATTACACCTTCATCCAATCTAAGGTCACGGACAATCATGCCCTGCTGTCTAAGCAGCCGGAGTACATCAAACAGCTACAGAACCTGCCTCCCAAATTGCGGAAGGCGTGGCTGGAGGGGGATTGGAATGTGTTTGAGGGGCAGTTCTTTGAAGAATTTGCCAACCGACCGGAGCACTACGGAGATCGCAGATGGACCCATGTTATCGATCCCTTCCCCATTGATCCCCAGTGGCGGATCTACCGTAGCTTTGACTGGGGATACCAGCGACCCTTCTCCTGTGGGTGGTGGGCTGTGGCAGGGGATGGCACCTGTTATCGGATCTTGGAGCTCTACGGCTGTACCCAGACCCCCAACGAGGGTGTCAGGTGGTCACCACAGAAGGTATTTGGGGAGATCCACAGAATTGAGCAGGAACACCCCTTTTTAATGGGAAAACATATTGTAGGGGTGGCGGATCCTGCCATTTGGGCAGGGGAAACCGGGGAGAGCATTGCAGATGTGGCGGCGAAACATCAGGTGTATTTCAGCCGTGGGGATAATAAACGGATCCCCGGTTGGATGCAACTGCATTACCGCATGGAGTTTGATGAAAACGGCATTCCCATGCTCTACGTGTTCAGCAATTGCAAGGCATTTATCCGCACCCTACCCCTCCTCCAATACGATGCCAACCTTCCGGAGGATGTAGATACTACGGGGGAGGATCATGTGGCTGACGAGGTGCGGTATTTCCTCATGTCCCGTCCCATTGGCCCCGGGAAAGCCCCGAAGGAAAGAAAAGCACCCCATAAAGCGGCTCTGTTCTTAGATATCCCGGAACTGGAAAAGGCCACCCCGGTGCCTAAAATGGAGGTGCTGTAGTGATGGAAGTGTAAATCACAGTTTATCGCTCCCTTTGAGCGAATGATATCCGTTCCTTACAGAACGGATGATATACCCTATGGGTATGATATCTGCGTTGCAGATGATATACGCT
>JAZREB010000384.1:0-5716 GCA_045660585.1 Faecousia sp.
GAGAGCAAGTATCAATGGATATTTTGGATCGACTATGTAATTTTCTAGAATGCAACATTGAAGAAATAATTGAGCATTATTGAGGGTTGTGTATATGAACAAAGAATCACAAGTTTACCTAACTGAAAATGACATTTACTGCGGCGATTCAAAAAAACTTCTTTACGAAATCAAACCTGATTCTGTCGCAGTTAGCATTTGGTCTCCTCCGTATCATGTAGGCAAGGCATACGAATCCGGACAAAGCTACGACGAATGGTTGGATATGCTTCGAGATGTTATCAAGGCACACTATCATGTATTAAGACCCGGTGGTTTTTTAGCGATTAACATAGGAGATATACTTGTATTCCCTGACGAAAATATGCCCAGAATTCAAGCTGACAACATTTCTCTTCGGCGTTGCGCTATCACAACCGAGGATGTCTTGAGAGTCAAACAAGAACACCCCGATTATAATCGCTACCAACTTGCTCAACTTCTAGGATGTAGCGAACAAACAGTCCAGAGAAGATTATTCGGAAATAACATTCGCGGAGGAAAATACGCCACACAAACTCGTGTAAAAATCGTAGGAGGTATTCTGGAAGAAATGGCCCTCGAAGCCGGACTTTATCCCTATGATAGAAGAATATGGGTAAAAGATCCCGCTTGGGCAAATTGCAATTGGACCTCAAACTCCTATCGTTCTGTAGATGAGTTTGAATATGTATATATATTTTGGAAACCTGGGATCACCAAAGTTGACAGAGCGCGGCTCCCTCAAAGCGCATGGTCAGAGTGGGGAAGCCGCGCGGTGTGGAATATCCAATCTGTTCGTAAAAACGACATTCACGAAGCGATGTTTCCGATTGAACTCCCCCGTCGCCTAATTATGTTGTTTTCTGAAAAAGGAGAAACAGTCTTAGATTGCTTCATTGGTAGTGGTACAACCGCATTGGCAGCAATAGAACTTGGACGAAATTACATTGGCATCGACAAAGAAGAGAAGTTTGTGGCACTTGCTAAAGATCGAATATTTGACAGTTGTCGTCAATTAAAAATCGACGATGTATGATCGTGTATTTCCGCTACACGCCAAGGTGCAATGTTTGAAAGAATTTCAAAAGACACTCTACACCGCACCTTGGCAGCTGGTTTATTGTGGTCATCCTTGCCTGGGAAGAATAGTCCAGGCCAAAGACTTAAGTAGTTGGGTCGAACAGTCAATAAGAGCCCATTAGGAACACAAACAACCCTGATGTGGCGCAACGGCTGTCCGTTACGGTGTGCATTGTTCAAATTAAGCATGCGATAGACAGGTTTAACAAAAATGTGAATAGTTGGAGCCACAGTTCCATCTGAAAGCACATAAATCGGAGTAATTGCAGGATAAAAAAGATGTTCCGCTCTATTGCCAATTGCCCTCATAGTCGAGTTAGCCATAGAATATCTTGGATCAGCCCACAACCCATCGCCTGATACTTGGTATGGAGAAATCACAGTGTGCTCAAAGTCATCTCTAGGGCCGACAGACTTAATGTCCAGAAAGACCATTACACTGCTGGTAAATCCCCCTGTAATCCTAGAAATTTCATTTGATTCTAACACAAAGCGATTGTCTGCACCAGAAGGGATCCCCACTTCCCTGATTCGATAGTCTTGGGCAATCATGCGGTTTAGCTTATGCCCAATCGCGTGTTCACCTACTTCAATCCAAGGAATTTGATCGCCCACAGGGCTCCTCCCTCGGTTATCAGGAGGGTAATTAGCCCAAAACGGATGCATATAACTTGCTTCATTATAGTCGGCAACAAATTCCTCATAATTTTCTGCCAATATTTCATGACAAAGGCAAGTTGTATATCGTTCGAGTTCAATAAGGACTTCTGGGTGATCACAAAAGAAATCTCTAGCCATATTGTAGCCTTGAAAAATCTGATTCCTATACAGGTTATACATTAGACATCCTCCTTTGGACTTTTTTCTAATTATAACACTTTGAAGTTAACTTTTCAACAAAAAAACACAACCACCGAAAGAAACGGTGGTTGTATTACTTTGCATGCACAGTCCCTTGTTGCACACACATATAGAGCACATAAGCACGATTCTGGCTACATAAGGGCCACTCTATAAACAGTTCTTATCTTTGTAATCTTTCTTTCAAAAGGTGACCGTCTGTGAGCCATAAGTATGATCTCGCTCAGTTCCATAATGAATCCCCCCTGTTACTTTACCCGCGAAGATGATAGACTGCACTTGTATTGCAGCAGGTTCGTTTGCACATTGCCATAGATTTATTAAGCACTCATCAAACAAGAGGTTTTGTTTATAAGGAGTCCTTCACTCTGTTTATTTGTTTTTCAGTTTCGCCCTAATTAGCGTACTCTTGCTAATTCCCGTCATAGCAGTAATTTGTCGGTAAGTTTTTCCCTGCTTCAAAAGCAACAATGCAAGGCTGACCTGTTCCGGCGAGAACTTTTTCGGTCTGCCGTCTTTGAAGTTTGGATCTTGGCGGGCTACAGCTTTTCCTGTTTGGGTGCGCTCGACGATCATTCCTCTCTCGTACTCTGCAAAAGCAAGCATAACTGTAAGTATTAGATTCCCGGTAAGGGTGTTCTCGATCAATCCCATATTTAAGATATGCACTCTAATTCCTCGATCAAACAGTTCCCGGACAGTCTGAACTCCCTCTATGGCAGTTCTTGCAAAACGATCAAGTTTACACACAACAAGGGTATCTCCTTCTTGCAGTCGTTCCAAAAGGCTGAGAAACTTGGGACGATCCATCGTCTTTCCCGTAAAGGCTTCTTTGATGATCTCTTGACAGCCGTATTTCTCCAATGCACTGACCTGATCCTCTAAGCTGTTCCCGTCTCTGCCCTGTGTGGCAGTTGATACTCTGGCATAGCCGTAAATCATAACTTTTCCCTCCGTATTTATGACACTAAGTTCTGACACCGATTTTTGACTTTTGATTCTGTCTTTTGACACCATCGGCAATCGGTGTCAGAACTTTTGAGTTTTGGTTCTATCTGGTGTTATTCATAAAAACATCTATTAGAACTTTCGCACCCATGCGGAAACCCTCTATAAAAATATCTGCTTCCGATAGGCAGCGGGCTTTCCCCTCTGCATCCAGATAGTTGTTGAAAAGTTTCCAGTTTTCCGGGGATAACTGTTCCTTTAGTTGATCCTCTATCGCATCAACAAGACCCCAAGCCTCCTTATACTCTCTCTTGGGGTGATATTGCCCCTCTGCGGGGGCAATATTTCCATTCCATAGTTCTTCTAAAATCAGCATGATCTCTCCTCCTTTACTCACACAGAATCAGTTGTTCATTGCAATCCATGCAAGCTATGTTCACAGTCCTTGTAGCCCGAACGCTCATGCCACAGCAAGGACAAATGTATTTGCGGCTACTGCTTTTTCTGGGAGAAACACCGCCCCCAAAAGTCGGAATACCATTATGGGTGCCGGTTCCCGGCATCTGAAACCCGCCAAACTCATTTCTGTTAATAAGAATATCTGTAAGATCATTCTTCAAAATGAATTCCAAAAGCTCGTCACTTGGACTTGTAATCGTCCACCCATATTTTTCGTGGTGATCCACGATTAGACCATGGGCTTGTGCTGCATCCCGGAATCTGCGGTTATGGTAGGTATTGCCTCGACTGCAATCCTGAATGCCATTGACATAATTGTAGTAGTGAACCATTTCATGCAGCAGCGTTGCAGCAACTTCCTCGATAGGTCTGGACAGCGTTCCTGCTCCAATGTTGATCTCATGGGTTCCTCCTAACTTGGATACCCAAGTATCTTCACGCAAGGAAAAGTGTCCGTATGCTTTCGGCGTGGACTGAATGGTAATTGTAGGTCTTGAAAGTTCACTTTCAAAAAACTCCTCATTCAAAAGATCAAATACTTTATTGAGGTAACCTGCGACTCTGTTGTAGCTCGTTAACTGTTTCATATCTTTACTCCTTTTCTATTTGACAGATAGGAGTGGACACTGTATAATGTATGTGTCCACTCCCTTG
The DNA here is from genome assembly GCA_045660585.1 of Faecousia sp. Classification (GTDB taxonomy): domain Bacteria; phylum Bacillota; class Clostridia; order Oscillospirales; family Oscillospiraceae; genus JAZOXB01. The sequence goes on from JAZREB010000384.1 coordinate 4,024, forward strand.
GTGGTTGTGGGCAAGCTCTTTGCCTGTGGCTTTGGTCGGCGTTCAGGCAAGGGGCTTTTCTTATGCAATGGAGAAGCGGCGGCTTGCAACCTGTTTGGTATATTCCTTATAGAGATCAGCGTGGAGCTTCTTGAAGCTCGTAGTATCGAATCTCTGGCTCAGAACAGAAGTCCAACGAACGATGTACTGTCCGGCTTCCATCTCTTCGGTATTGCGATTCAGCATCTCGGTCTTGATCTCGTCACGGAGGGTTTCGGCTTCAGCCTTGGCTTCTTCGATTAGTGCTTCCAGTTCCTTGAGTGCTTCGATCTTGGTGGTGATTTCAATAGTAGACATAGTTTTAATCTCCTTTGTATTTGTTGCAGTTCTTACTGACTGACTGACTATATTATAGCACTAAATCTTAGTGCTGTCTATTGACATAATGCACGAATATTTAGTGCATTGTTTGTGCAAATTTGGCACTTGATTTTAGTGCATAGTTATGATAGAATGTGGATAATGGAGAAGGAGGCTCATTTTATGGCTATTAGATACAAAATCGATATATTGGCAGAACTAAAAAAGCACGGCTACTCTTCTACTCGGATCCGGGAAGATAAGCTGATCGGACAATCCTATTTGCAACAACTTCGCCACGGCGAATTGGTTTCTTGGAAGACATTAGATACCGTTTGTTTCCTTTTGAAATGTCAACCGGGGGATCTGGTCGAGTATGTAGAGGATACACAGTAAGGGGTTAGTATATCTTTTCCTATCCTCAAAAGGGATTCACACATGCAATCTCCCCAATAGTACCGGCTTCTTTAGTAGACATAGGGGGGTACATTTTAGGCACATAGATCTTTTTATGCCGTTTCCCTTTGGATTACCCCCTCTCGCCCACGAAATGAAGTTAAGATTTCAAAAAACGGGAGCAGCGACAAGCCCAATCATTCAGGCTTGCCGCTGCTCATTTCTTTTTCAATCTCCTTTTGTGCAAGATCAATCAGCGTCTCGATAGTTTCTACATGAACTCCATTTACAAGTGCAACCTCTTTCTTCCTCGGAATGCATCCAAATTTCAGAATCGTATTCTGAAAGGCTTCGCTGCTTGTAAGGCCATCTTTCTTGTCTTCAAAATAGCTTCGCCACGCAGCACAATATTGTTCCTTAGACATTTCACAACGTTCTCCGTCTTGAATGCCATAATAGATGTAATCGCCGGAATGCTATAGAACTAAATTGTTTTGCTCTAATTTTTGCATCCATGCTTTGATGGTCTGCCGACAAACATAATGCTCCTTTTCCCGCAAGAATATCTCCATCTATTCGTCGGCAAGTTCTCGGAAGTCTTCATAACAAAAGAAGTAGATCACAAAATTTTTCAGTCTTTCAAATTTGCAACTTGCAGGAAAGCCGAGTTCTGTAATGCAGAATACCTTAAACGGATTTTCTATATCCAAGATCGTAATTTCCAAATCTCGCCCTCTACCGCTCTCCGAGTAAGAGACGCCATAGTTCTTTAGTTTTCTTTTGATTCCCTATGTGTCTTTTGTTTTTAGTAGATCCGCAAGCTCTGAAATGGGATAAGTTCTATACTCAATCATAAATAACATTTTCAGTCAGACCATTAACAGTATATAATGTTGTTAACTGTTCAACTGAATTCTTCTCCTTTTTCTCCTTATATTTTTCTTTTCTTACGAATAAG
>JAZREB010000385.1:0-5025 GCA_045660585.1 Faecousia sp.
AGCTTGACATCCCTTCGCTATTCCTACCTCGATGGCCCCCAGACGGTTACCGGACCGGTAGGATATCAAAATGGCGTCTACAGCATGACCATGCCCGGTGCGGATGTGACAATTACCGCAACCTTTGCACCGATCCATGCCCACTGCATCTGCGGCGATGGGAAGAACCCCAATTGCACCCCCATACAGAACAGATCCAATTTAGCAATGTTCTGACACAGGACAATTTCGACGGGGTCTTACAGGCCGGTAAAAACTATGTGCTCAACGGAACCGTAGACTATACCGGTGAGGACATCGTTGTAGAAGGAACCGTACGTCTGTGCCTCAACGGTTATACCCTGAATCTGGGCGACAAGCGGATCGAGGTTAAAGAAAACGGAGTACTGAAGATCTGCGACTGCAACGGCAGCGGTGTGGGACAAGGTATGATCACATCTGCCATAGGAGACACTGAAGGTTAAAATAGAGATACCGGAACGATTCATGTTGTCGGTACAAGTACCAATCCAAACAAAGCGAATCTTTATCTCTACAGCGGTAAAATACAGAATACATCCGCAATGGGTGGCCGTGGTATTAGCGGTGGAACCAATGGCCAAATTTACATCAAGGGTGGCGAGGTCTGCTCAGATAACAGCCATGGTATTTCTACAGTTGGAACAGCATATCTTGATATTTCCGGTGGTACGATTGAGGGAAATAGTCGAGGAATATATATCGGAAGAGGTACTGTCAATATCACCGGTGGCACGATCGCTCTTAAAAATAGTGCTGTAAATGAATATGCAGTGTCTCTTGGCGGTACAGGCAGTACTCTAACTATAAACGGATCGGGCGTTCAGATCCAAGGCGGAGCCGGAGTCGGAATCCACATTGGCAGTGCAGGCGCCAAAGCAACCCTCACGAATGGTACAATTACAGGATCACAGTATGGCGTGCAGGTTGCTAATGGCACCCTGGATGTGAAGGGCTCCGTAAATATTACCTCAACAGGGGGACATGGTGTTCATTACACTGGCGGTACTTTCCAACTGTCCGGCTCTCCTGTAATCAACGGCAAAGGCGGTACCGAAGATATTTACCTTGCCGCCGGCAAGACGATCACCATTGCAGGTGCGGTGGCACCCCAAAACGGGGAGAAAATTCTGTTGTTACTAAAACTCCTCCTACGGCAGAAGCACCCTATGTGCAGATCACTTCCGGTTGGACAAGTGACAAGGGGAATCCCGCAAGCTTCACGAATCCGAAGTATGCCATTGTAACCAAGGCTGACAGTACCGAGCTCTTCCTCACCGGACACTTCCACTGTATATACGGTGAAAACTGCGAGTACAAGGCAGATAATCAGCCTTGCGGGCATACTACAGTAGATTTTGCTACAAACCTGACACAGGCGAATTTCCCGACAAACGGCACCCTTGCAGCCGGTGGGTATGTGCTCATAGGACCCGTTACCCATAGCGGCAATGTGGTGATTCAAGGGGAAGTAAACCTGTGCCTCAACGGCTATACTTTAGATTTGGGAGCCTCTAAAATCATTGTGGGTGACAACGCTAAGCTGAACATCTGCGATTGCAACGGTAGCGGCCACGGTCAAGGTATCATCAGGTCTAATATCAATTCTAATATTCAATACGGCGCGGTCATTGATGTTACCGGTGAAAATGCCGAGCTTCATCTCTATAGCGGTACGGTGTATAATTCCGAACCTACCGGTGGTTTAGGCCATGCCCTCGACCATCAGGGGCATGGTATCTGCGGTCAAGGAGGTAAAGTTTACATCCACGGAGGTACAGTACATTCCGATAACGGTGTGGCGCTGCTCCTCACCTCCGGCACTGCGGATATAAGCGGAGGTACCATTTATTCTAACCGTCTGTACACTGTTTGCATCATGGACGGTGAGGCCAATATCACCGGAGGCACCATCTACTACGACGGGCCGAACAATATTCCTCATCCTGATCCTAACAAGCCTACAGAAAATCTTGACCAATATGCTCTATGGATAGATGGGGGTGAGCTGACGGTAGACGGTGAGAATGTACTGATCACCGGCAAGGATAAATCCACAGCCCTCTGTGTAGGAGAAAATGCTGTGGCAACAATCCATAAGGGCACCGTAAGCGCAACCACTAAAAATTACTACGCAATAAACAACAAGGGCACGCTTACCATTGATGGTCCTGCAAATATTACTGCAGAGCACTATGCCATTTTTAATGATTTTGCAAGCAGCAACCTTACCATTTCAGCCGGTAAGATTCAAGGTTATGCCGGTATTGTCAACAAGGGAACAGGCAACTTGTCTATCACGGGCAGTCCTGAGATCATAGGCACAGCTCAGAACGCAGACATTGCTCTTCGCATCGGTAACTACGTTACCCCCTTACCCGACCTGAGCTGCTACGGCGGGACCCCCTATGGTGTCTACACCTATGATACAGTTTCGATTGGTTCTCCTGTACGGATTACTTCCAAATGGGAAGAATCCGGCTTCTCCTCTAAGACTTTGGGACTCGGGAATGAGAAGATTCCCTTTGTCAGTTCACAGGGCTATGCCATTATTGAAATGGACTCTGACAATGGTACCAGGGAGCTGTTCCTGGTGCTACCTCAGGTTACGACCACTACGGACGGCAACGGCACGTTGACCGTGTCTCTGGCCGATACCTCTGTGACTTACCCGAAGGTTGGTACTACCATTACCCTGACAGCCACAGCTGCTGACGGCTACCGGATCGGGGAGGCGACCGCTACCTACAAGGATACTGCGGGCAGGGTGATTGCGGTTCCCTTGACAGATAGCGGTGACGGCAAATATACCTTCACCATGCCCAATGCAGAGCTGGTAGAATGCCATGCTACCTTTGTCAAGCTCCACAGGCATTACATGGCAGTGGACTGGGAGAAGGGTCACGCTGACCCCAACAACCCCGATGTACCCGGCAAACATGCCGACAACACACCGGTAGGGGATAAGGTCACCTTCGCTACGGAACTGACGGAATCTTATGTCAAGGCCCTCAAAATCTATACCGATCAGTACAATGAGCCCCAGTACGGCTTAGAGAGCGGCGACTATGTTTTGATCGGCGATATTACTGTAGATAAGAGTATCAGTATCCGCGGAGATGTGAAACTCTGTCTCAATGGACATAACCTTATTCTTGGAGATAACTCCATTACCTTTAACATCAACAAAGATGCCAAACTGAGCATCTGCGACTGCAGCGAGAAGGGTAGTGGTACGATTACCTCTACAGAATACAAATCTACCATTCTCTTTGGCTCCGGTACTCTGAATCTTTTCCGCGGTACCATTGCCCATCCTGTAAAGGATAATACGGAGAACCCTGTTGTCGAGGATGGTATCCAGATTCTTCCCAGCACCATTCGTTGTAGCGGCACACTGAATATGTACGGTGGTACGATTACTTCCGATCACCACGGTATTTATACGGTGAGTGAAGAAAATGCAGTGGTAAACATTCATGGCGGCATTATTAACGTAACTGCTCCCGGTGCCGGTGTCTATTCCGGCACCTGCAAATCCATAGAAATTGAGGGCGAAACGGTTCAAATTACCGGCAAGACAGCCCTCACAGCTATGGGCGGCAACGTCACCGTTACCGCAGGCAAGCTCATTAGCTACACCTCCAACAGTATTTATATTGAAGGCGGCAATGTAACCGTCAAAGAGAATGCTGTTGTTCAGGGTAAATACGATGCCATTGCCCTGATGCAAGGTACTCTGAATTTAGCCGATGCACCGACCATTACTTCTACCGGCGGCAATGCGTGTATCCTGTTGAATTATGGCATGGTGATCAATATTCTGGACGACATTGGTGCAACCTACAGTGTCACTACCAAGCAGGCACCCACTGCAGAGGTTCCTGTTCGAATCACCGAAAACTGGAAAGAGAGCGGTTCTACGACCACTGCAGATAACTCCTTCCTACTGACCTCTAAGCAGGGCTATATTGTCAGACTTTTGGAAGACGGTGAACTGTACTTTGTCATTCCTACTGTGGATATTCATCTGTGGAAGGATCATCCCGTGACAATCAGTAAGGAAATCCTGATTGATAAGTTCTTTGAGATGGATTATGCAGGAATTCTGAATAGAGATGTATATGAATTCCGCGTCTTTGAGTATAGTTCTGTAAGCAATCTAATCTGTAGTGCAGGAACAGATGGCTACACCTTTACGGGTAGCGTTGCAGGAGAAGAACTTGGCACTCTGGTTATGAGCTATACGGATGACAATGGTGCAACTACTAAGACCATGCGACTGGGCATCAAGGCCAAGGTCTTTGATGTAAAGGAAGCCACTTATGTCCTGGACTATGACAAGCCCGTTGTTCTGGACAAGCATCTGTTTACCAACGACATTCTCCCCGGCGTAGGGGAAAATGGGGATACGGTTCTCCTGAAGGAAACCTTCACCATGGAACAGCCTGTCCTTGCAGAAAACGGCTTGTCTATGGAGTGTGGTAACTTAGGTGGCGTAGGTCAGTTTGGCACTTTCTCTTTCTCTGAGGATGGAAGCAACAGCTACTATACTCCCAATGCTATGATAGATGGTGCAGATTCTGCATATCTTGTGATCCGTGCATACAACAATGGGGCAGAAAAGAGCGACTTCGGCACCATCGATCCCTTCAAGGAAGTAGAGATGTACAAGAAGGTCACCATTCTCCCTGCAAACGTTGTCTATTACGAAGACAGCAATGCCGCCCTGAACTGGAATCCCGATGGAAATGCAGGCATTGATATCAAACCTGTGGGCGCACCCACCGGGGATGGCTATCAGGATGGCGACAACAACTCCGAGTACGGTAACGACAGCGACTATGCGTATGCTCCTGATGGAACCTCTCAAGGGCTATGCAGATCCCTTCGTCCGACTGACCAAGACCGTCTATGACGCAAGTGGGAATGCTTCTACCGTTACCGTAGATATCTACGATTACGAAGAAGTAACAGTTCAGGGACAGGAGTGCATCCGTTTCTTCT
>JAZREB010000386.1:0-18251 GCA_045660585.1 Faecousia sp.
AGGAAGCAGGCAATGCAGAAGCCCATGTTGCCGGGGTTGCCGAATTTGGTGAGGACCACTGCGGCAGTACCGACCAGCAGACCGCAGAGGATCACCAGCCAGTTGCGCTTGAAGAAGTTTTCTTGTTTCATGTTTGGTATATAACCTCCTATTTCGTTATACTGAAAATAGTATAACGAAATAGGAGAAAAATGTCAAGCATTCTTTTCTATATTCCAACAGATTTCTCCTTCTCCATGGGCTTTTAGGAAGGCATTTGCTTGGGAGAAGGGCTTGGATCCGAAAAATCCCCGATATGAGGAAAGGGGACTGGGGTGGGGTGCTTTCAGGATCAGACGGGGTGCATCTGTTTTTAGCAGTGTGGCCTTCTTTTGGGCGTGGGAGCCCCACAGCAGGAAGACGATGGGCTGGGGAAGAATGTTGGTGGCGGAGATCACAGCATTAGTAAAGGTTTGCCAGCCGTAATCTGCATGGCTGTTGGCCCTGCCGCGATCTACCGTGAGGGTGGCATTGAGGAGGAGAACACCCTGCTGTGCCCAAGGGGTCAGATCTCCGTGGGGAGGGGGAACGATCCCCAGATCCTCTTCCAATTCCTTATAAATATTCCGCAGAGAGGGGGGCAGGGGACAATTCTTGTTAACGGAGAAGGACAGCCCCATGGCCTGTCCCGGCTCATGATAGGGATCCTGTCCCAAGATCACGACCCGTACCTTTTCGGGTGGGGTGGTGTCCAGTGCGAAAAATTCCCGCTCTGCAGGAGGGTAAACTTCCCCACGATTGCGGGCGGCGGCAACCTTTTCTTGCAGTGCCTTATAATAGGGGGCAGTGAACTGATCCTTTAATAATTCCTTCCAATCCATAGACATAACTCCTTTTCGGGTTCTTGCCTATACTATATCAGAAATTGGTAGTTTCCTCAATGAGAAAATTATGATATAATAAAGAAAAAAGGAGGAATAAGAGATGTTACCTCAAATTATAGATATCCTAAAGGAGCGCTACCCCGATCCTGCCTGCGCCCTCCATTATAGTAAGGACTACGAGCTCATGATCGCTGTCCGGCTCTCTGCACAGTGTACCGATGCCAGAGTCAATCTGGTGACTCCGGCACTCTTTGCCAAGTATCCCACACTGGATGCCTTTGCAGAGGCGGATTTAGAGGATGTGGAAGAGCTGGTTCATTCTTGCGGTTTCTATAAGCACAAGGCACGGGATATTATCTTAGCCTGTCAAATGCTACGGGATACATATGGTGGACGGGTGCCTGACTCTATGGAAGAACTCCTAAAGCTCCCGGGCGTAGGGCGGAAAACCGCCAATCTCCTCTTGGGTGACCTGTACGGACAGCCTGCGGTAGTCTGTGATACCCATGTGATCCGTATTACTAACCGTCTGGGACTTGCCAAGGGCAAGGAACCGGAAAAGGTAGAAACACAGCTCCGAGCCATCCTGCCACCGGAGGAAAGCTCCGATTTCTGCCACCGCATTGTCCTCTTCGGCAGAGACCTGTGCACCGCCCGCAACCCCCGTTGCGGCGAGTGCCCCATGCGTCCTTTCTGCAAGGAATTTACAGGGGAGTAAAAGGGTTAAGGATGATTTTTATCGGATGGGGATAGTGCTCCCCTTAATTGCAGATGTTTTACCTCAAGATCTTCCCATCGGCGCTTTAGCAGCAGACAATCGTCTAATGCAGACTTCATTTCCGCAGAATTGTATGGAATTCCGGCAGACACTAACTGCCGGAGTTTTTCTTTTGCTTTTTCTAATTCTTTTCCTACTTTAATAAGCGCCAATGCCGATTTTATCAAATCTTTATTATTTTGCATTTAGAGACTCCTTTTCTCATGTGTTCGTGTTGAAATTATACCATGTCGCGTATAATACGTCAATGGTCGTCTTTAGGATGATTTAACTCCGAGGGCATCTGGGGTAAAATATAAAAAGACGGAGGTGACGGTCTTCATGCAACAAGAGCAGATGAAATTTGATAATTCAGAGCGATTGATGGAAATCGGCTATGCGATTTCATATTATCGGAAAAAAAGAAAGTTATCCCAAGAGCAACTTGCTGAAAAGGTGGGAATCAGCCGTCAACACATGGGCGCTATAGAAGCACCTAATATGAATCGAGGACTGTCCATTGATCTTCTCTTAAATATTGCAACTGTTCTTGAAATTGAGCCCTACCTGCTTTTAAAGTTCCCTAGGTCAGACCTATGATAAAGAGGTAAATTGAAAAAATAGAAAAAAACTGTTGGATTGTTGCCCGGTCTGTGATATAATGTGTTTATAGAGGGCGTAGTCCCACGGGATGAACCCCTATTTCCAAAGATGAAAAGGAGCAATTAAAATGGGTAAAGTACAGATTTTGGATCATCCTCTGCTGCATCACAAGCTGTCCATCCTCCGCGACAAGAATACCGGTGTTAAGGAATTCCGCGAGGCGGTAGGAGAAATCGCAGCTCTGATGTGCTACGAGGCAACTCGCAACCTCCCCACTGAAGAGGTAGAAATCGAGACTCCTGTTGCTACAGCAAAGTTTAACGTCCTGGCAGGCAAGAAGCTGGCCATCGTTCCCATCCTCCGTGCAGGTTTGGGCATGGTAGACAGCATGATCTCCCTGATCCCCTCTGCTAAGATCGGTCACTTGGGCCTGTTCCGTGATCCCCAGACCCATCTTCCTGTTGAATATTTCTGCAAGATGCCTCCCGATATCTCCGAGAGACACGTATTCGTTGTAGATCCCATGCTGGCAACCGGCGGTAGTGCCATTGCCGCTATCGACATCCTCAAGAAGAAGTACGGTTGTAAGTCCATCGTTCTTATGGACATCCTGGCCTGCCCCGAGGGTATCAAGGCCGTTACCGAGGCTCACCCCGATGTAGATATCGTCGTCACCGCTGTGGACGAAAGACTCAACGACCACAAGTACATCGTTCCCGGTCTGGGCGATGCAGGCGACCGCATTTTCGGCACCAAGTAAGATATAAAATTCAGCCTGTCTCACACAATGCTGTGAGACAGGCCCTTTTTATGGGTATATGATTTTTCTGTTCCGAAAGTCTCCCCAAGGAACAGAAATCAGACTATGGGCAAAGCCCGATGAGAACGAAGGATAAATCAAAGATTTTCACTCCGTTGGAGCAAACCAAGACCGAGACTATTTGGTATCGTATTCAACCCAAAGCATGGCGTATGAAGGGAAATCCAAACAGCTCGATAAAAGAGATTTGATAGGGCAGTTATTTTTGACCGCGGAGTTCTACGATGCGATCCCGGAGGACGGCGGCGTATTCGTATTCCATCATGCGGGCGGCGGCCTTCATTTCCTTTTCCAGACGGGCAATTTCCTTTTCTCGTTCGGCCTTGGTCATCTTGACACCGTCTGCTCGGAGGGAGTCCCCTTCCTCCTTGGTGATCTCGATGAGCTTCCGTACATCCTTGACAATGGTCTTGGGAACAATGCCGTTGGCTTGGTTATAATCACTCTGGATCTTACGGCGGCGCTCCGTTTCCCGGATGGCGGCATCCATAGCGGCGGTGATCTTATCGGCATAGAGTATGACTCTGCCCTCTGCATTACGGGCGGCTCTGCCGATGGTCTGGATCAAACTGGTTTCACTGCGGAGGAAGCCCTCTTTATCTGCATCCAAGATAGCGACCAGACTGACTTCCGGCAGATCCAAGCCCTCTCGCAGGAGGTTGATGCCTACCAGAACGTCGAATTTTGCCATGCGGAGATCCCTCAGGATCTCCATGCGCTCCAATGCACCAACATCGGAGTGCATATAGCGGACACGGATCCCGGCCTTGTTCAGGTAGCCGGTCAGATCCTCTGCCATGCGTTTGGTCAAGGTGGTGACTAAGACCCGTTCTCCCTTGGCTACCGTTGCATTACACTCCTCAATGAGATCGTCCACCTGATCCTCAATGGGGCGGACAAAAATTTGGGGATCCGGGAGACCTGTGGGACGGATCACCTGTTCGGCATACTGCTGAGCCCGTTTCATTTCGTATTCCGCAGGGGTGGCGGAGACATAAATCGCTTGCTTGATCTTACTTTGGAACTCCGGGAAGGTGAGGGGACGGTTGTCAAAGGCACTGGGCAGGCGGAAGCCGTAATCTACCAGACTTTCCTTTCGGCTACGATCCCCTGCGTACATGGCCCGTACCTGAGGCAGAGTCACATGGCTCTCGTCGACAAAGAGGATGAAATCCTCCGGGAAGTAATCAAGCAAGGTCATAGGAGGCGTTCCGGGAGCTCTGCCGGAGATCACACGGGAATAATTTTCGATACCGGAGCAGAAGCCGATCTCGTTCAGCATTTCCAGATCGTACATGGTTCTTTGGCGGATCCGCTGGGCCTCCAGGAGCTTGTTCTCGGATTTGAACCAAGCCTCGCGTTCTTCCATTTCCCGTTCGATTTCCTCCATGGCGCGGTTTAGCTTTGCACGGGAGGCAACATAGTGGGAGGCAGGGTAAATGGCTACGTGGCCCACTACTCGTTCCGGCACACCGGTAACGGCATTGATCTCGGAAATGCGGTCGATCTCATCTCCGAAAAATTCCACACGGATGGCTCGTCCCGACCAGTAGACGGGATAAATTTCCACGGTGTCCCCACGGACACGGAATGTATTACGGGAGAAATCTACGTCGTTGCGCTCATAGCGGATCTCCACCAGTTTTGACAGAAGTTCTTCCCGTGATTTTTCCATGCCGGTTCGTAGGGAGATGACCATGTTCTTATAGTCAATGGGGTCACCCAGACCATAGATACAGGAAACGGAGGCGACTACGATGGTATCCCGTCGCTCAAAAAGGGCGCTGGTAGCGCTGTGGCGGAGTCGTTCGATCTCGTCATTGACGGAGGAATCCTTCTCGATAAAAGTATCTGTATGGGCAATATAGGCCTCCGGTTGGTAATAGTCGTAGTAGGAAATAAAATACTCTACGGCGTTGTTGGGGAAGAACTCCCGGAACTCGGAGCATAGCTGTGCCGCCAGAGTTTTATTGTGAGCCAGTACCAGAGTGGGACGATTTAGGTTGGCGATGATATTGGCCATGGTAAAGGTCTTGCCGGAGCCGGTAACGCCCAAAAGCACCTGATCCCGGAGCCCTCTTTGGAGCCCATCTGTCAGAGTTCGGATGGCTTTGGGCTGATCACCCATAGGCTTATAGGGGGCTACTAATTCAAAGTGATTCACTTGATTTCCTCCTTTTTGGGGGATTTTTTGACGATTTACCATAAGATGACAATCCTCTGCCTCTGAAACAGGGATGCTCGTTGACATCTGGGATTTATTGTGGTAAACTGATAAATAGATATACGATCCTGTTTGTCTCAGTATACCATAGGGATATGGGGAATGTCAATGCAGACACCAACCGATTCCCATAGGGGTTTGGAAGGGAGGTCCTTGGTGTGAAAAAGTGCAGATCTTACCGTTTCTTTGCTCGGGTGCTCAGTATTGCAGTTTTGCTGTGCTTTGCGCTGGGGCTTCTTTTTGTATTGAGTCATCACTGCGGAGAAGAGGACTGTCCTCTGTGCCTTTTGAACGATGGGAATAAAGAGAAATTATGGATCCCTGTAGTATGCTTTTTGCTGCTGTTATGCAGAGACAGCTCCCGGGGAAACATTTGTAATAGAGATTTATGGGTATCTCTAACGGAGGAGAGCCTCGTTTTACAAAAGGTAAAGCTTTCTAATTGATATTTTGGCAATATTCTCGCCTAAAATATCAATCGGAAAGGAAGAAATTATTTTGATAAAAACTGAATATTTGGTCAAGCAATATCGGAATGAAACAGAGATCCGTTATAGAGATCTGACCTTTGAAACCGGGAAATCCTACATGCTTTTGGGATCTTCCGGCTGTGGAAAATCCACCCTGCTTAACATGATTGCCGGGATCCTGTCTCCTACAGAGGGTACCATTACCATTGACGGCATGACCATGATATGAAAACGGTATGTGCCGTACTGGTCAATACAAAGAATCCCGGTTATGCTATGCAGTTGGTATCGGAATATGACAACAAAATCATGACCATGGCAGATGGAGACTCCTTCACCCTGCAGGCCATTGAACCTATGAGCGTGGTGCGTGATGTTCTCAATGACGCAGATGATACCAAGTATATTGTATTCGTCCTCTGTGCCGTGATCCTGATCATGAATATTATGATCATATCCATTATAACCCTGCTCAATGTATATCATTCTGCCAAGGAGATCGCTCTCATGCGACTCATTGGCATCAGCATGAAGAAGATCAATCTGTTGTATATTATCCAAAACAGCATACTGGGATTTGTTTCTGTGATCCTTGCATTCGGCATGTCCAGATTGTGTATGGGTCTCATGAATGATTATGTAGAATCTATGGGTGTGGTGCTGAACACTGCCAAGATTTATCCCGTTGAAGGTCTGATCCTCTTAGGTGTGTTCTTCATTAGCATTCTGCCTACAGTGATTTGGACATTACGGATGTCCGGAAAGGATAGTATTTCAGGTTAAAACCATGAGAAAAACAAGTGTTTTAAGAGCAATAGCTCCGATCCTATCCATGATCCTGATCCTGTCCCTTTTTGCAGGATGTGGGAACGAGTCCACAGTTTCCTCGGACGGGATCACCAAGCTGAGTTTTAAAGATGCTGCCGGCTATGACTATCTAAAGTCTCTGGACAGCACACAGGTCACCATTCGGGGCTATATGGCAACCAGTTCTCCTGTAGACGGCTCTTTCATGTTCCTGATGAATCTGCCTTATCAGAGCTGCCCCTTCTGTGTACCCAATACCTCTCAGCTTTCCAACACCATGGAGATCTACCCGAAAGAGGGAGATGCCTTTGCCTATACTGCGCAGGCTATCGAGGTTGTGGGTACCTTGGAGGTCGCCGAGGATGAAAACGAACCCTTTACAGATTCCTATGGCTACGAGTTTAACTTCAAAATCGTAGATGCAGATTATACCATCTTAAAGGCAGAGGACTTGAACGGGGATGTGGCTCTGTGGCAGGAAATCGCAAATTCCGATGTGGTTAACGAAATCTACACCATGTATGACTATGTGAATTTCCTCTGCGCATGGCCTACCTACTATGTCAACAGCTACACCGACGAAAACGGCGAGACCGTTGCGGGCTATTACCTCTATGCTTCCGATGCGGAGAATTTCCTGTATAACGAGGGAGCACAGTACAACTACGGCTACCGGGAGGGCTACGTTGATGATCTGGTTGCTAAAATAGAAACCGTAGATCCTGAGGCCTTCTCTGATCTGGTAGCTAACATCCGAAATGCGGAGGCCTTGGCTACAGAAGCTCTTTCCGAACTGGAAAACGGAAATTACACATGCGAGTACCGCTATGTAGAAGAATTCGGCACGGAAGACTATGTCTACACCCTAAACCGGGGCGCTGAGCTCGAAGAGAAGATTCAAGCCCTCTACACCGAATTCTCTAACTGGTTAGGAAGTTGGGAAATGTAACTGTATAAAAAAAGGGTCCGATGTTACAGACCGTAGCATCGGACCCCTTTTTGTTATATTACAGAATATCAAAGACGGCTTTTGGCAGATATACGGAAATGTCCTGACCGTAGGCGTGGAGTTCTTTGACCATGGAGGAAGAGACTGCTACATTTTCCGCACGGAAATAGACATATTCCATAGTGGGGTTAATGAGCTTGTTGACTTCTGCAATGTTCTCTTCGTAATTGTAGTGCATGTTGTTCCGCAGACCGCGGATCATATATTTGATGCCGTTTTCCTTGGCATACTGGGCAACCAGACCCTCGTATACTGCTACGCGGACGTTGGTGAGCCCCAGATCTGCGACAGTAGCTTCGATGGCTTTTTTCATCAGTTCGGAATCCACGGCACGGCGCTTGGCAGAATTGATGCCGATGACCACATAGACCTCGTCAAAAAGGGCGGCGGATTTTTTTACGATATCCAGATGACCGTTGGTAAAGGGGTCGAAGGAGCCGGGATAAATGGCTTTGTTATTCATGGATCTCACCTGTTTCAGTCCTCTTTTTCCAGTGCGTGGAGGAGGGCAAAGAGGAAGGCCTCTCTGTCAATATCCAGTACCACGAAGGCATTCTTTTCTTCAAATTGACGGTCACTGTAAAGATCCGTAACGGTCTTACCCAAGGTCAGCTCGGAACGAGTTTCTACATAGACCCCTGCCTCTTCACCTCTGAACATTTCCGGGTGTGCCAGATAGTATACGGGAACAGCGTCGTGGATACAGAAACCGGGATGACCGTTTTCCAGATTTTTGCCCAGAATGAATCGACTGGCCTCATGGAAGAAACGGGACTTTGCGGAAATGCTGTCTTCCAGAGCCGCCCACTCTTCCGGTAGGATATAGGCTTTCTCTGTGACTTCCAGACCGCACATGACAATGGGGATCCCACTGCGGAATACCACTTGGGCGGCATCGGGATCGGCATAGATATTATACTCGGCACAAGGGGTGCGATTGCCACGGGTCACACTGCCACCCATCATGAGGATGCGGTGTACCAGCTTGGGAAGATCGGGATAGGTCTCCAGTGCAATGGCAATATTGGTCAGGGGACCCATGGTGATGAGTTCTAAGGTGCCGGGGTTTGCCTTGGCGGCGGTGTAAAGACCGTCCCAGGCTTTTTCTTCCTCAGGCTGTCTGTCAGTTGCAGGTAGAGAGGCAGTTCCCAGACCCTCTGCGCCGTGGAAATCGGAGCCGTCTAAGTAGGGACGGATCAAGGGACGGTCTGCACCTGCATAAACGGGGTAAGGTTTGCCAATGAGATCACCCAACTTTAGGGCATTGGCGGTGGTTTTGGACAGGGGAGTGTTGCCGGCTACGGTACTGATCCCCAGAATATTCAGTTCCTTCAGATCGCTTGCCAGAATAATGGCGGCGGAATCATCTACACCGGGATCGCAGTCGATCCATACGGGATATTTATTCATCATGATTTCTCCTTATTTGTAATAAGAAACAGCGTTGATCAGCAGTTGGGCAAAGGCTTTTCGATTCACGCCCATATTGACACGGACATTGGGAGCCTTGCGGTTGTGACCTACGGTAGTGCCGCGGCAGTATTCGCCCTGGGTCTCCACTTCTACACACATTTCTTCTATGGTGAAGAGCTCCGGATGGGTCAGGACGGCAACGGCGCAGGGATCGTGCATGGGAGCACCGGCATAGCCTAGATTCTTATGGAAGCCGTAGAAGAATTCCAGCCAATCTGCAACGATTTGGGATACTTGACCGCCGACTTCCCGGACAGCACGGAAATCCTCCGGCATCATGAGCGCCTGCTCTGTTACATCCAGACCACTCATGATGAGGGGCAGACCGCTTTCTGTAACGATCTTGGCGGCTTCCGGGTCTACCAGAATGTTAAACTCTGCAGCGGGAGTCCAGTTGCCGAATTTGATACCGCCACCCATGAAGCTGATCTCGCGGATCTTTTCCTTTAGTTCGGGATGAGCAAGCAACAGGGCGGCAACATTGGTCAGGGGGCCTGTTGCCACGATGGTAACGGGTTCCTCGCTTTCCTTTAACAGTCGAGCCATGAGATTCACACTGCTACAGGGCTCTAACTCCATGGTGGGTTCCGGCAGGGGAGGACCGTCCAATCCGCTTTCTCCGTGGACGGAGGGAGCGTTCATCTCGGGACCTACCAGGGGAGTGCGCTTACCCTTTGCAATGGGTGCGTCGATCCCTAAGAGGGTACAGACCCGACGGGCGTTGTAGGAGACCTTTTCTACAGTTTGGTTACCACAGACGGTGGTGACACCGATGATTTTCAGCTCAGGACTTGCGTTGGCAAGGAGCCATGCAATGGCGTCGTCGTGACCGGGATCGCCGTCTAAGATAATGGGACGTCTGTTCATACCGATTGTTCCTTTCTGATGGAAAGTTTTTTCCGTTTTTGAGATCGCAGGACGACATAGATCATCATAAAGATGGTAATAACATAGGGAATGGCGGCGGTGAGATCCGGGGAGATCACTCCCTGGAGACAGGTGCCTAAGGCACCGAAGAAGCCGAACATCAGGGCGGCCAAATAGGCCTTGCCCGGATGGGCACTTGCAAAGATCACACAGGCGAAGGCAACATACCCGCGGGAATTGCTCATATTCTTAGCAAAAATTCCGTCCAGTTCGCCCAGGGACAGGTATACCCCTGCAACTGCGCAGGTGATTCCGCAGAGAATACTGGCGATCCATTTCATTTTCTCGGGGCTGATGCCGGCGGTCCGTAGGGTATCCGGCTTTTCTCCGGCGGCACGGAGGTAGAAGCCGTAAGGGGTGCGGTATACGAAAAGCCACAGCACCACGACCAACAGCAACGTCACATAGAACAGGACGGACAATCCCTGTAAGCTCTCTCCCACAAAGGGAATGTGATCTAAGAGGGCTATGCGGATCTTCGGCAGGGCATCCATACCCTTGCCACCCTGATGTCCGAATACGCTGTCGGACAGGAAACCGGTGAGGCCGATGGCAAAGGTGTTTAGGGCACAGCCGATGATAAATTCATCTGCCTTTAATTTTACTGCAAACAGAGCAAAAAGCAAGCCTACCAGAATACCGATGACTACGGCAAGGAGCAATCCCAACCAGCCGGAGCCTAAGAGGAAACTGCCGTAAGCTCCGAAAAAGGCACCCATTAAGATCATGCCATCCATGCCGATATTCATGATCCCGGCGTGCTCCGTCATGGAGCCACCAATGGCGGCCAGGGCAACGGGCGTGGCGGTGCGTAGGGTTTCGTTTAAGGTGGCGGGGGAGAAAATACGGGAAAGGAGATTATCCACGATCCCCACCTCCTTCCTTGAAAGTTAAGGCGGAAACTCCTTTTGAGAGTCGTGTTTTCAGCATGGACAGAATGCCGTTTTGAGCGGCCATGGCGAAAATCACCACGGTCTGGATAATCAGGTAGATCTGGGAAGGGATACCGATATATTGGAGTTCGTCTGCTCCGATTTTCAGCATGGCAAAAAACAGGGACAGACCGACTACAGGTAGTGGCTCATAGGCGGCAATCATAGCAACCATCAATCCCTCGAAATAATAGTCGTTACTGATAGAGGATTTATAAATATGTTCCCCACCATAGACACGGAACATTCCAACCAAACCGCACAGGGCACCGGAAAGTACCATGCACAGCAGGATGAGACGACCGGTTTTAATACCGCTGAAGAAGGCAAAACGGGAATTTTGCCCTGTCAGCTTCATTTCGTATCCGGCGGAGGTCTTGGACAAGATGAACCACAGGAGGAATGTAATAATAATGGCGGTGAAAATTGCGGTGGATAATTTAGAGCCGGGGATCAGCCCTGTGAGCCAGTGGTCTGTGTTGGGTTGCGCTGTGGCGGCTACCATGTTTTTGTTGGGATTCTTCCAGGGACCCTTGGCAAGATACTGGCACAGGCATACCGCAACGGTGTTGAGCATAATGGTGGTGATGACCTCGTTGACTTTTACCTTGACTTTCAGGAATCCGGGAATGAAGGCGTAGAAACCGCCTACAGCCATGGCAGTGAGGGCGGCGCAGAGGAGCACCAGCCATTTTGCCTGATCCTGCATCCATACACCTACTTGGCAGGCGCAGATGGCACCTAAGATCAGTTGACCCTCGCCACCGACGTTAAAGATCCCTACCTTAGCACCTAAGACACAGGCCAGACCGCACAGACACAGCACCATGGCATATTCTAAGAAGTCGCCAATGTGTCGTTTGTTGCCGAAGGCACCTTCCAACATGGCACCATAGGCTTTCAGGGGGTTGAACCCTGCTATTAAGAGGATCAGAGAACCTAACAGGAGGGCGGCAAGAATGCTCAGACCCAAGGACAGAAGGTAGCGTGTATTGAGGCTACGGGACTTCATTTGTGACACACTCCTTCCTGCGGTTGCCGGTCATGTAATAGCCCAGCTCGTCTTTTTCTATGGTTTTCGGGGTGAATTCCCCGGTGATTTTTCCCTCGTACAGGGTGATGATCCGATCGGACAGGCGGTAAACCTCGTCCAGATCCGCAGAGGAAAGTAAGATGGCCTTTCCTTCGTTCCGTTTGGCAATGATTTCTTTGTGGATAAATTCAATGGCACCTACGTCCACTCCTCGGGTAGGCTGAGAGATAATGAGAACAGGGGTGTCAAAGGAACATTCTCTGGCAACTACGACCTTTTGCAGATTTCCACCGGACAGGGAGCCGGCGGCAACATTGATACCTGCTCCGCGAATGTCGAAGGACTCGAAAAGGGATTCGGCATAACGGGCAATGGAGCTCTGTTTTTGATATCCTGCAAAGCCACGGAATTCCTGATCCCGATGTCTGCCCATGAGTAGATTTTCTCCCACGGTGGCATCCTTACTGACTCCGGTTGCCAGACGATCCTCGGGAACATGGGCAAGACCCAATGCGCGGATCTGCCCCGGATCCTTCCCGGTGGCATCTCGGCCACAGAGGGTTACCGTGCCGGAAACAGTGGGACGCAGACCGGTGATGGCTTCAAGCAATTCACTCTGACCGTTTCCCTCAATGGCGGCGATACCTAAGATTTCCCCTTCTCGGAGGGTCAGAGACAGATGATCCACTGCAATGAGACCCCGGTTATCATAGACAGTCAGATCCTTGGCTTCCAGACGGACTTGTCCCGGGGTGCCGATCTTTTCGGTCGTTTCGTAGAGAACGGGACGACCTACCATGAGAGAAGCAAGCTCACGTTCCGAGACAGAGGCGGTGTCTCGCACATCCACTAATTTGCCCTTTCGCATAATACCTACTCGGTCGGAGATAGCTTTGACTTCGTATAATTTATGGGTAATGAGGATCACGGTCATGGACTTTTCCCGAACCACACGGCGGATCACGGAGAATAGCTCCTCTGTTTCCTGGGGAGTCAAGACAGCGGTGGGCTCGTCCAAAATGAGAATATCTGCGCCCCGATACAGAGCCTTTAGGATCTCCACTCTCTGCTGGAGACCTACGCTTAGTTCTCCCACAACGGCGGTGGGATCTACGGACAGACCGTATTCTTCCGACAGATTACGGACAAGGTCTATGGTCTTGTTTCTGTCACAGAAAAGCTTGAATTTTCGGGGTTCGCGGCTTAAGACGATATTCTGGGCTACAGTGAAGGAGGGAACCAGCATAAAATGCTGATGTACCATGCCAACACCCTTGGTAATGGCTTCTTCCGGATCATGGCGTTGGGATTTTTCGCCCTTGATGTAGATATTGCCGGCTGTGGGGGTGTGGATACCGTAGAGTAGGTTCATGAGAGTGGATTTTCCCGCACCGTTTTCTCCGACTAAGGCAAAGACTTCTCCCTTGTGGATCTCTAAGGAAATATCATCGTTGGCAAGAACTCCGGGGAATTCCATAGACACATGGTCGAAACGAACTGCAATTTGTTCCATTTGCGTTTTCTCCCAATCTTTTTTTGAAAATGGCGTGACATCCTGAGGGTGTCACGCCATGGATTTTATTGTGGATTATCTGGTGGTATCTACTACGATCTCGCCGGAGATGATCTTAGCGGCCAGATCTTCGACCTTTGTCTTCAGCTCATCGGGAATCTGCTGAACAGAGCCTTCCTCGCCGTAGCCGATGCCCACATAGCCACCACTCAAGTCGGTGAGCCAGATCCAGGTGGATTCCATATAATTGAGTTCTTCGTTGAGAATCATCTTAACAGCTTCGTAGATGGAGTTGCCGACTTCCTTCTTCATAGAGCAGATGATAACGTCTTCGTCAATGTGCTTCTGGTCGGAGCCAACACCGATGGCGTAGATGCCCTTTTCTTTAGCGGCTTCGAATACGCCGTCGCCGGCGGCAGATGCGATCTGGAAGATGACATCGGCACCCTGCTCGTACAGAGCGATGGCACAGTTCTTACCCAAGGTGGGATCGTCGTAGCTGTTGGTGTAGTTCTTAACGACCTGTACATCGGTGCCGGATTCGGTGCCGTAGTACTTTGCACCCTGCTCGTAGCCAACGATGAAGTCGTTGATGGTGTCGGAGTCCTCGCCGCCAACTGCACCTACAACGCCGGTCTCACTCATAGCCGCGGCAATGTAGCCGGCCAGGAAGGAGCCTTCGTTCTGGGCGTAGGTGATGTTCAGGACATTAGCAATGGGCTCGGAGGTTGCGTTGTCGATCCAGATGAACTTTACATTGGGATACTGGGGAGCAATGTTTTTTACTTCGTAGAATTCCCAACCAACCAGAACGACGATGTCTGCCTTGTCGGCGGCATTCTGCATCTGGGTGGTGTGGCTGTCGTTGTTGCATTCGATGTAGGTGACATCTACGCCCAGATCTGCGGCCAGACGGTCTGCGCCTTCTTTAGAGGAGTCGTAGAAGGAACGGTCGCCGAAGGTGCCGGCAACAACCAGTGCCAGGGAGGTGGACTCGGTAGTTTCGGCGTCCTTGTTGCAACCGGTCAGGAGCATGAGACCTGCAAGCATTGCCACTACAAGGATCATAGCAAGGATTTTTTTCATAATCATTACCCTCTTTTAGTAAATTTCTGTGTGGAAGACTTTCCCTCCACAATTCACATTATATCATTTTTTACAGGATATTCAAGAAAAATTTTCACGTCTTTACAGCCCAATTTTCCCCATGCCTATTGGAAAGTGGGGGAATCTATGATATACTGACAAAAAAGTAATTTTATGGCAGGTGAGATGTTTGAAAAAAGAATTGTGGGATAAGATTCGGGAGGCTCTGGTTTCTGCTCTTCCCATTACGATGATCGTATATTTGATTGCCCTGCTTCCCGGATTTTCCTTCACGGGAAAGGAACTGCTTAGTTTTACTCTTGGTGCGGTCTTTCTGATCTTGGGCATTGGATTATTCAATCTGGGGGCGGACATTGCCATGACTCCTATGGGCACCCATGTAGGTGCGGGTTTATCCAGACAGAAAAAGTTGGGCCTGCTCCTTGCGGTGTGCTTTGTGCTGGGTATGCTCATTACCATTGCAGAGCCGGATTTGCAGGTTCTTGCCAATCAGGTCAGCTCTGTTATGAATGGGAAGCTCCTTGTGTATGTGGTGGGCTTCGGGGTAGGTGCTTTCCTCCTCGTGGCTATTCTGCGAATCGTCTTTAAGGAGCGACTGTCTAAACTGCTGATGCTCTTTTATATGCTCCTTTTTGCCATGGCACTGCTCTTAGCGGTCAATGACAATTTGGATCTGCTTCCTATGGCCTTTGACTCCGGTGGTGTGACCACGGGACCCATTACCGTTCCCTTTATTATGGCACTTGGTGTGGGTATTTCCTCTGTCTTAGGTGACCGTCACAGTCAGGAGAACAGCTTCGGTCTGGTTGCCCTGTGCTCCATTGGCCCTATTTTGGCGGTGCTGGTGTTGGGGATCTTTGCAGATAACGGGCTTACCTATACTGTGAGCTACGGCTCCGTAGGGGACAGTGTCCTCTTGGCTTATTTGGATCACATGGGGCATGTTGCCAAGGAGGTTGCTCTGGCGCTGGGACTTATTGTAGCCTTCTTTTTAATTTGTCAGATTTTCTTCTTGAAACTACCTAAGAGGCAATTGCTGAAGATCGGTGTAGGTGTTTTGTTTACGTATGTGGGCTTGGTACTGTTCCTCACCGGTGTCAATGTGGGCTATATGCCCGTGGGCTACCAAATGGGGCTACAGATCGCCTCCTTCCCCACCGGTGTGCTGATCTGCGTGGGGCTGGTGATCGGTGTTCTGGTAGTTCTGGCAGAACCGGCAATTCACGTGCTCAACAGTCAGGTAGAGGATATTACCGGCGGCTATGTAACAAAGCGTTCTATGATGATCGGTCTGTGTGTGGGCGTAGGCTTAGCCATTGCCCTGAGCGTGGTGCGTATCGTCTTTGATTTCTCTCTGGCCTATTATATCATTCCCGGATATTTTATTTCTCTTGCCCTTTCTGTATTTGTACCACCTGTGTATACAGCCATTGCCTTTGACTCCGGCGGAGTTGCCAGTGGACCTATGACCTCCGGCTTTATCCTGCCCTTTGCCATCGGCATTTGCGTTGCCTTGCAGGGGGAGAATGCGGTGCTCCGTGACGGTTTCGGTGTTGTGGCACTGGTTGCCATGACACCTCTGATCACCATTCAGCTCCTGGGATTTAAGGCTATTGTGTCTAACAAAGTCAAGGAGAAGCGGGCAATGCACCGGATCCTCAGCGCCGATGATGAGCAGATCATCAATTTTATGTAAGGGGGTGGGTCTATGGCAAATGTAGTGAAAGAATCCGCGATCAAAAAACTGGAACTGGTTGTTACCGTAGTGGATCGGAATAAGGCAGAATTTTATACAGATGTTCTCAGTCAGTTTGAGGTTAATTTCCAGATGGCAGTGGGTGGCATAGGAACCGCACAATCTGAGGTTGTGGAGATGTTGGGACTCAATGTCCATAAGGCTGTCCTCTTCAGTGTGGTGCGAGAGGATATGGTAGAACCCATTATGAAATGTCTGGAAGAGAAGTTCCATACCATCCGTAACGGAAAGGGGATCGCTTTTGCCACCCCTCTGTCCGGGATCATCGGAGTGAATTTGTATCAGTTTTTAAGCAATAACAAGCAGGGAAGGGAGGAATAACTATGACCACCAATGAACATGAAGTGATATTTGCCATCGTCAATGCAGGCTATGCAGAAGACGCTATGGAGGTGGCACGAGAGCAAGGGGCTCGGGGAGGTACCATTATTAACGGCAGAGGTGTCGCACGGGAGAAGGATGCCACATTCTTCGGTATCACCATCCATGCGGATAAGGAACTGCTGATGATGGTAGTGGAAAAAGAAATCCGGGATCAGGTATTCCATGCCCTGTATAAGCAAATGGGAATGCAGAAGAAGGCCCAAGGGATCGTCTTCTCTCTCCCTGTGTCCCACGTAGCCGGTCTTGCCATGCCGGAACCGGAGATGGAAGAACAAGAATAATAAGAACGACCGCATTTGTCCGTCAGACAGATGCGGCCGTTTTGCAGAATCAGATATATCGTGTTGTTCAAATTCCGGTTTATCGAACTGTTTTAGCTTTTGCTCCATACGCCATGCGTTGCGTTGAATACGATTATTTTGCAACTCGGATATACTTTGCTCCCCTGCCGGGGGCATTACTTTCTTGTGACGGCGGATTATAATTGTAAGTGCAACACCCTAAAAAAAGAATAGCAACTCATATGGGAACCTGCTATAATGGTAAGTGACCAAACAAACCTTAGACAGGAGGCATCCCACATGAGTCGCTATAATCATCTTACCATAGAAGAACGAGAAAGTCTAATGCTTTTTTACGAACAAGGGCTTAGTATTAGAAAAATTGCAAAAGAATTAGGCCGGTCACCTTCTACAATCTGCAGAGAGCTTCGTAGAAATCCCAATCCATACCGTGCAACAAGCGCTCAAAAGAGATACCATCACAAACGCAAGCGTTGTGTGCGGAGAAGAATACTAGGAAATTTGGAATTACGGAAGCTGATCAACTTCCTTCTAGGCTATCTCTATTGGTCACCGGAACAAATATCGAATCGGTTGAAAGAAGAAGGCACCTCATCGATCAGCACAGGCACGATCTATCGAGCACTTGAGAACGGAGAACTCCGAGATACTTTACGACACTTTTTGCGGATAAAATATCGGAAACATGGCAAAAACAAGGAGCCTAACAAACTTTGTTTCCAAAAATCTATCACATTACGACCTGAGGCTGCAACCCTCCGATCTGAACTTGGACACTGGGAGGGTGATACGGTACGAGGCAGTGGCGAAAAAGACTGTCTGGTCACTTTGGTGGATCGGCAGAGCCGAATGTTACTATGCATGAAAGTGCCCAACAAAGAAAGCGGAACGGTGCGGAAAGCAGTTGTACAACTACTAAAACAATCTAAGTTGCCGGTGCGTAGTGTAACCTTTGACCAAGGAGCAGAGTTCTCTGAAGGCCCAGCGATGGAGCAGGAGTTAAATACAGATATTTTCTTTGCACACCCGAAATCACCCTGGGAGAGGCCGACCAATGAGAATACAAATGGATTGATTCGACAGTTCGTTCCAAAGAGAAGCAAAGTATCATCACTTACCGATAATGACATACGAAGGTTTGTAGCCATGATAAACTTCAGACCTAGGAAATGTCTCGGCTGGAAAACACCCTATGAAGTTGCTTTCAAAAAAGTGTTGCACTTGACTTGACAATCCGCCAATACAAGAAATGAACGCCCCCGGCAGGGAGC
>JAZREB010000387.1:0-5899 GCA_045660585.1 Faecousia sp.
ATGTCGGTGTGGCTTACGCCACTAAATAAAATAAATAATGGGCTTTAACCCATATTTTAATCCGTGCCCTTGGGGCACACATTCATACCTCGCCTTGGCGAGGTATATCATACCGTAGGTATATCATGCCCCACAGCCGTGGGGTATATCATATCGTAGATATATCATTCCCACCAACGGTGCGCTAAACGGGGATTTGAAGATATCACATGGGTTACAGGATCGGCAAAAACAAAAACGGCTTCGGGAGAGGCAGAGATTTCTGCCTTTCTCGGAGCCGTTTTGGATATATTATTGATTTTCTCGATTTTTCAAGAAAGTTTCCAAATCTATGCTATGGTTATATTTAACAGCGGCGGCTTTGTCCTTGCGGAGGATAGTCTCCGTCAGATCTATGTCGTTGAGGGCGGCAATAGCCACAATATAGTGGATCATGTCTGCCAGCTCTACGCCTAACTGATCCTGCAGATCCTCTTCTTGGGAGGCCTTCCGCCCGGCACGCTTGTTAAGCACCTCGGCAACCTCGCCGATCTCCTCAACCAGCTTCATAAACATACTCTGCTCCGTAGCTCGGCCTTCGTAATGACCCTTTAGGTAAGATTGTAAATCTTCAATGGTAATATCCATAATCGTTCTCCCTTACTTTTGTGCATAAACGGATCGTCTGTTGGCCCCCAAAACGATACGGTAAACTGCCGAAATCCCTATCTGGATCGCAAAATAGCTTCCGTAAACATACCATACGGCATTTGTAAAAAGAATAGGAACCAAGCCTAAAACAACAAACCGCGGCACAAGGGAATAGAGAAGAACCTTATAAAGAACATGGAATCTGTGGAATTCCTTCTTGTGCTTTTTCAGCATAGGCTCAATATAGTTCATGGTCAGCCGATCCCAATCGGTCTGCTCCCCGTGGATCTTCTTGGTAGACTTTCGATTTCTGCGGCCTATGAGAAAGTCAAAAAGTACCCGCCGACCATCGGATAGAATGAGGATGTCCATAAAAAGAAAGAGGAAATATGCAAAAATGAGAATCTCTTCCCGATCCGTCATAGTAGGCCTCCTCTCCTCTATACCATGTCGCCTGTTGGTATAAATATCAACGACTTTACCGTTGCATATCATCAATGGGTCGCATTGTATATCATCCGCAACTTGTTGCGGTATATCATCAAGCCGCAGGAGTATGCACCTTCGGTGATGAGATACGCCTTACGGCGATGATATACACGCTAAAGCGTGATGATATACCAAGCCTGGGGCTTGGATAAAAAAAGAAGCAACTTTTGATGGACAAAAGTTACTTCTTTTTTGGAGCGGGTGACGAGGCTCGAACTCGCTACCTCCACCTTGGCAAGGTGGCGCTCTACCGGATGAGCTACACCCGCATTTGCAGGAATTATTATACTCACAATTCCTGCATTTGTCAAGTACTTTTTTTAAAAATTTTTGTAATTATTTGGGCATAAAGTCTGCAGGCTTCTCCTCCCGGAGTTTAAAATACCACTCAATGGCATCTGCGATTCTGCCGCAGGCCTCGCCATCGCCGTAGGGGTTGACTGCATGAGCCATCTGTGCATACAGAGCCTCGTCTTCCAGAAGCTGTGTGCCCAGTGCCAGAACATCGTCGTACTCTACGCCTGCCAGCTTTACGGTGCCGGCAGCTACAGCCTCGGGGCGCTCGGTTTCTTTCCGCAGAACCAGGACGGGCTTACCCATAGCGGGAGCCTCCTCCTGCAGTCCGCCGGAGTCGGTCATGACGAAATAGCAACGAGCCATGAGATTGTGCATCTCTTCTACGTCCACAGGATCGATCAGGTGGACACGATCCAGACCGCCCAATTCTTCCTTGGCGCATTCCCGAACGATGGGGCTCAGGTGGACGGGGTATACAACCTCTACCTCGGGGTGAGTCTCAACCAGTTTCCGCACTGCGGAAAGGATGTCATGCATGGGCTTTCCGTAATTTTCGCGACGGTGGCAAGTCAGGACGATGACACGGCGGGTCTCGAAATCCAATTCGTTGAGGATCTCGGTAGAGAAGCGGTAGTCCTCACGGACGGTGGTCTTCATAGCATCGATAACGGTGTTACCGGTAATGAAGATCTCACCTTTAATCGCTTCCTTCTTCAAGTTTTCTGCATTGGCAGTAGTGGGAGAGAAGTGAAGCTCCGCAATGTCGCCGGTGAGGGTACGATTCATTTCCTCAGGGAAGGGGGAATACTTATCATAAGTACGCAGGCCGGCTTCTACATGGCCTACAGGGATCTGCTGATAGAATGCCGCCAGAGCACCTGCAAAGGTGGTAGAAGTATCGCCGTGAACCAGGATCAGATCGGGCTTTGCCTCCTGCAGGACGGATTCCATCCCCAGAATAGCGCGAGTGGTGATGGAAGACAGGGTCTGCTGTTTCTGCATAATATTCAGGTCATAGTCACCCTTGAGCTTGAAGATCTCCATAACGGAGTCCAGCATTTCTCTGTGCTGACCGGTGAGACAGCAGATGCTCTCAAAGCAATCCCGTTCTGCCAGAGCCTTTACCAGGGGAGCCATTTTGATGGCCTCCGGGCGGGTGCCGAAAACGGACATAACTTTAATCTTCTTTGTCATTCTTATTCTCCTCCTCGTGTCTGTTATGGTGGTGTTTGATGAAA
Organism: Faecousia sp.; assembly: GCA_045660585.1. Taxonomy (GTDB): domain Bacteria; phylum Bacillota; class Clostridia; order Oscillospirales; family Oscillospiraceae; genus JAZOXB01. The sequence continues at coordinate 2,655 of JAZREB010000387.1, forward strand.
AACAGACGTAACCCTACTGTCCCCACCAGCACCAGTGCCGCGAAGAAAATCAGTGCCTGAATTTCGCCCTTATCCGTCAGGACAACTGCACAAATACCCAGCACTACGGTAATCAGGTAAGAAATCATAACTGCCTGCCTCTGGGTAAAGCCCATATCGATCAGGCGGTGATGTACGTGTCCCCTATCTGCATGCATGGGGCTCTGTCCCTTCAGCAAACGGCGGATCACCGCAAAGCAGATATCGAACAGAGGCAGACCCAGCACCAGGAAGGGAACCACGAAAGAAATCATGGTATAGGTCTTAAACAGACCGAATACGGATACGGAAGCCAGCATAAACCCCAGGAAGGTAGAGCCGGTATCTCCCATAAAAATGGATGCGGGGTTAAAATTATAGGGAATAAAGCCGATACAGCCACCTAAGATCGCCGCCAAAATCAGAGCAGAGATCGTAGCATTGGATTCAGGAACCAGGAGCAGTGCCACAACCATCATAGAGCCGGCAGAGATCGCAGAAACACCCGCCGCCAGACCATCCAAGCCGTCAATAAAATTCACAGCATTGGTCAGGCAGACGATCCAGACCACCGTTGCGCTGTAGCTCAGCCACAGGGGAAGCTCCCAGCCCAGAACATTATCGATCCGACAGCCATGGACCACCACTACAATAGCGGCAACGATCTGTGTGAAAAATTTCGGCAGAGCCTTCAGAGCCTTAATATCGTCTACGATGCCTAAGATCACGATGATCACTGCGCCGATCAGAATCCCTCGCAATTGAGGATCCATCTCTCCGAAAACCAAGAAGCTGATCAGGAATCCTAAAAAGATCCCCAAACCACCCATACGGGGAATGGGCTTTTGGTGCATACGGCGCTTATCTTTCGGAATATCCATGGCACCTATTTTGCGCGCAAGCCACTTTACCAAAGGGGTAATGGCACAGGAAATACCCGCGGCTAAAAGAATGGTATACAGCAGGCGCACAATGAATGCAGAGTCTAAAATCATTTGGGACCTCCTTATACTACTTCCAAACAAAACAGCTTTCCTGTTTTATTCGGAACCAGTATTAACGGGCAACAAAGCCCACTTTCTTATATACCTTCCGCAGAGTCTTTTCTGCTACGTAGGATGCCTTTTCTGCACCCTCTGCACAGACCTTCTGTAAGTATGCCTTGTCTGCCAGGAGGCGGGTAGCTTCCTCGCGGATGGGGCGGAGCATTTCTACAACAGATTCGCCTACGGTCTTCTTGAAGTCGCCGTAGCCGCGGCCTGCAAATTCGGCCTCGATCTGCTCGTAGGTTCTGCCGGTGGCGGCAGAGTAGATGCTCATGAGGTTGGAAATACCCTTCTTGTTGTCCCAGTCATAGCGGACTTCCGTATCACAGTCGGTGACGGCACGCTTGAACAGGCGCATAATGTCCTCAGGCTTATCCATGAGGGTGACACGGCCGGGATCTTCGTCCTCGGACTTAGACATCTTTGCCTCGGGGTTGGCAAGGCTCATGACGCGAGCGCGTACCTTGGGGATATAGGCATCGGGAACCTTAAAGACATCTCCGTAAATGCCGTTGAAACGACGGGCGATATCACGGGTCAGCTCAACGTGCTGGCGCTGATCCTCGCCGACGGGAACCAGATCGGCCTGGTACAGCAGAATATCTGCTGCCATAAGGGCAGGATAGGTGAAGAGACCGCCGTTGATGTTATCGGCATTCTTGGCACTCTTGTCCTTAAACTGAGTCATACGGGACAGCTCGCCGAACATAGCGTAGCAGTTGAGGACCCAACCCAGCTCTGCATGCTGGTGGACATGGCTCTGGAGGAAGAGGACGTTCTTCTCCGGGTCAATGCCACAGGCAATGTACTGTGCCAACTGCTCCAGAGAGCGACGGCGCAGATCTGCGGGATTCTGGCGGACGGTAATGGTGTGCAGGTCTGCCATGAAGTAATAGCAGTCGAATTCATCTGCACGATCCTTCCAATTCCGGATAGCACCTACATAGGAGCCAAGGGTCAGGCTGCCCGAGGGCTTAATACCGGAGAGCATTCTTTTTTTCTGGATGGGGGTTTCTGACATATATAAGTCACACCTTTCAAAGGGTAATCATTTCATTCTGTTTATTTTATCACATTTCTATCTGTTTCGCAAGTACCGAAAACGCTTCTATCCCGGGATTATGGGGCAAAGCTGTATCAAAAGTGTAAATTATCTCTTAATATCCCATTCTACCAAGGGAAGCCTCTGCATGGCGCCGAAGATACGGTTCTTCAGATCCGGGTATTTCTGTTGCAGATCCGCAATGAGATCCTTGGTCTCCTGTCGCTTGGTTCGCTTGTCCACGGGGCAACGGTTGTGGACAATAGGCAGACCCTCACGCTCCACGAAATTGGTGATGGTCTTTTCACTGAGATACATCATGGGACGGATCTGAGTCACCCCGGTACGATCCAGGAATGTCACCGGCTGGAAACAGCCAATGCGCCCTTCGTATAATAAATTCATGAGGAAGGTCTCTACGGCATCATCATAGTGGTGCCCCAGAGCAATCTTGCTAAAGCCCTGATCCAGGAGGGCTTGATTGAGGGCACCCCTGCGCATTTTGGCGCACATGGAGCAGGGGTTCTTTTCCTTCCGGTAGTCGAAGATAATGGGAGCGATTTCTGTCTTGACGACTTTGAAGGGAACGTCCCACTCCTCGCACTGCCGTGCAATGGGAGAAAAGTCCATTCCAAAGCCCAAGTCAATGGAAATCGCCGTCAGCTCATAGGGCAAGGGATAATATTCCCGCATTGCCGCAAGGAGCGCCAGGAGGGCGATAGAATCCTTTCCCCCGGAGAGGCCCACAGCAATGCGATCATTGGCCTCGATCATTTTATAGTCATCCACGCAACGACGTACCATGCCCATCATCTTTTGCATTTTTCAACAGATCCTTTCTGTATTGGGAATTTTATCGAAAATTAGAGAGTGAGAAAACGAGAGAAAAAGCGAGAAAACGAGAGCTTTCACGAGTTCTTCCCATGTGGCGTAAAATTTTTTAAAAAAGTCCTTGACATTCGGTTTTTTATATGATATAAAGAGTAAGCCTCGCGTAGATTATACGCAAAAATAACCCATTTGTCAAAATATTTTATTATTATATTCGGAGGAAACATCATGTCCACTACCCTGGTCAGAAAAGAAGATGTGCAGCGCAAGTGGTACATCGTCGATGCAGCAAACCAGCCCCTGGGCCG
>JAZREB010000388.1:0-3353 GCA_045660585.1 Faecousia sp.
CTGACGCTCTTCTGGGCGGCGCTACCTATTCCACTGCCGACACTGTCCGTCCTGCTCTCCAGCTTGTTAAGACCAAGCCCGGCTCCAGCCTGGTTTCTTCTTGCTTCATCATGGTTCGCGGCGAAGAGATGCTGTGCATGGCCGACTGCGCTATTAACATCTCCTACAATGACAAGCTGGACAAGGAAGGCAACGTGGTCCAGTCTGCCGCCGATCAGTTGGCAGAAGTTGCTGTTGACGTTGCTCGTTGCGCACAGCTCTTCGGCATGGATCCCAAGGTTGCTATGCTGAGCTTCTCTACTAAGGGCTCCGGCAAGGGCGCTACCGTTGGCCTCAGCCAGGCTGCTACCGCAAAGGCTAAGGAACTGGCTCCCGATCTGGCTATCGATGGCGAGATGCAGTTTGATGCCGCAGTTTCTCCCGTTGTCGGTCAGCTTAAGTTCCCCGGCTCCCCCGTTGCAGGCTATGCCAATACCTTTATTTTCCCCTGCATCGAGGCAGGCAACATCGGTTATAAGATCGCCCAGAGACTGGGTGGATACGAAGCATACGGCCCCATCCTTCTGGGTTTGAACGCTCCCATCAACGACCTGTCCCGTGGCTGTAATGCCGACGAGGTCTATAAGATGGCCATTATCACCGCCGCACAGGCATAAGTTACATAGACTTTTGAGCCGTAGCAAATGCTACGGCTCATTTTTATGAAATTCCCTTAAAATTTTCCGAAATGCCCTTCTTGCAGGAAAAGATTTTTTGTGTTAGAATAGAGAAGGTAAAGAATAAGGGGGGAACAATGTGCCTTCGGAATATTTTCACGCCATAGAGCAGAGTTCTAAAACCCTATATCTGATCCTTGGGTTTATTGCTCTGTGCTTATTTTTTGTGGTGCTGTATTTCTATGTGCAAAGACCGAAAAGAGGAACCATAGAATGGATCCGTGCCGATCATGTTGGCAGGTTTGAGCCATTTACCTATGAACCCTTAACGTATAAAGATATCTTATTTTGGTTACTGACCTTTACGGTAACTTTGGGGCTGTGTAGCTTACGTTTTATTATCCATTACCGATTGGATCTTACGGAGCCCTTCTCTCAGAGTGTATGGCAGATGGTGACTACCGGAGCTGTAGCTACTTTGGCCCTGTCAATTTCCTTTTTTGGATTTTTCAGATTTTTCTATACCAGCAGATTTGTTGCATTTCTTGTGACTTGTCTGTCCTGTGCTCTGTTTTCTACAGAATTATACTCTGTGATCCTATTGCTCTTTTCCTGGATCTTCTTGTATCTATGGATCTGCAACAATTATCGGAAATATAACAGAATCTATACCCTGTATATTATTCTTGCTATTGTATTCTACGGATTTACCTTAATGTCTTGCTGGGCGACTCTGTATTTATCCCCTATCTACATAGGCGGTATAATCATGGGCAAGGCTCTTCAGTGGCACAGAGGAGATTTGGAAAAGAAGAAAGGTCGTTTTTTGTTCTCGCTTTTCTTGATTTTTATTACCGGGAATGTTATTTTCCTGGTTCTGTGGCTACTGTACTACTGTTACAAGAACGAGAATATGAGTCTCTTGACTGCGGCGATTTCCGGGGATACCTATCATAGCATTATTCCAACCTTCCTTGAAAAATTGGGAGACATTACCCTGCCTCAGACCACTGTGACAGGCTCCGGGAACAATGTTGTCCGTCAGGATCTGTTTAGACCTGTTTTATTCCTGACCAGTTTGATCCCTGCAATTTACTCCGGATTTTTCAAGAGGAAAAGTCAGGCTCTAACTGCAGTAGGCTGTGCCATTCTGTTTTTATGTGCATGGATCTTTGCGGGTGTGGATATTATGTGTCCCGGAGCTATGCTCTCCATCGGCTGGATGTTTAAGGGCTTCAGAGATCGGGGATACAGGCGCTATGCAGTTATCATCAGTGTGGCTCTTATCGGATTTTATTTTATCAGTTTATTGGTATAAAAATTAATCATTTTTGGAGGATATTATGAAAATTTCAATGGCATGTGATCACGGCGGTTTGGAGCTGAAGCTCCTTATCAAGAAGCATCTGGAAGAACGGGGCTTTGAAGTCATGGATTTCGGCACCGATAGCCTCAGTAGCTGTGACTATCCCGACTATGCAGAGCCTGCGGCTCGCGCAGTAGCAAATGGCGAATGTGAACGGGGCATTGTGGTATGTACCACAGGTATCGGTGTTTCCATTGTTGCCAATAAGGTTGACGGTGTTCGCTGTGCTCTTTTGTCCGATCCCATTTCTGCCAAGCTGACTCGTCAGCATAATGACACCAATATGATGGCATTGGGTCAGGGCTTCGTCGGTCCCAAGCTCGCTTTGGAGATCGTAGATATCTGGCTGGATACAGCTTTTGAAGGTGGTCGCCATCAGAACCGAGTCAACAAAATCATGGCTCTGGAAAAATAAAAACACAGGATCCAAGGCCCAGCCTTGGATCCTGTATTTATTTTTAGGATTCTCCCAACAGATCGGCTAAATAATTTCTGGTGGAGAGAATGTCATTGTCGTGATTGGTTTCTCCTTCGGAAACGAGCATGAAGGTGTAGCTGAGAATACTGCAATAATTTTTTACAGCTTGGTCTTGTGATCCATAATGTTCGGGAAGGGAGTCTAATATTCTGCACTGATCCTGGATCTTTCCTGAAGCATCTACAGCAGTGATTTTCCCCTCTATATAGGCATCTGTGGTTTCCAAAACGCTCATCCCTGCTGTATAACAGATAGAACTAAGATTTGTGGGACGGGATAAGATAGAACAGCCTGTCATAAGGAAGGCCATACTGCACAGCAAGGCCAACAGGCGAATGATCCGCTTCATAGGGTTACTCCTTTTTATGATTTAATATCCTTCCCTAAAAGAGTGGCAAGGGTATTTCTGGTGTGAATGATTTCTTTTTCATTTATGTGATCTCCATCGGCTACCAGCATGAGAGTATAGCTGAGAACCTCGCAATAATTTTTCACTTCTTGATCTTTGGAGCCCGTTTCGTCGGGGACAGCACTGAGATCTCGACACAGATCCTGAATCTGACCTGCGGCAACTACAGCAGTTATTTTCTGATCCAGATAGTCGTCTGTTGTATCCAGAACTTTGATACCGATTTTATAAGATACAGAACTGAGATTGGAAGGTTTATTGAGAGAAGAACACCCGGTCATAAGAAAACCAAGGATTAGAAAAAGAAAAAGGAAACGTTTCATACACGATATCTCCTTTCTCTGTAATAGCTATATTATTACATAAAATTGTAGAATGGTCAATGGATTTTCTTCAACAATTTTTCAATAATCAGACAAAATACACAAAAATCCCTTGACAAGT
>JAZREB010000389.1:0-2914 GCA_045660585.1 Faecousia sp.
CTTCCGTTGCCATGGAGGCAAGGGCGAAATCCAGAGCCTCTAACTCCGGATCCCCATTGGGTACCATGTCCGTATTGGCTCTGAGCATGTCTACCAGCTCCGTTACACGTCTGGGTGTCAAGCCGGAGATTTGGCTGATGCGGGTTAAGCCTGCGGCCTCTACAAAGCCCTTGAGACTGTAGCGCATACCGATGTCCCCTTCTACGGTTCGTTTGGCGAAAGGCTCGGGAAGTCCCTTGTACACCGTGTTCATGTGCTCCGGCATACCGTCTGCTACGGAATACACATCCGTAGTAGCGCCACCAACGTCTACGGCAATGAGGTCGCCGATACCGGTTTCCCCCTCACAACCTTGGCTGAGAAGCTCCACCGCCTGCAAAACCGCAGAAGGCGTGGGCATCATAATATCGGAGAGCAAGGTTGCCGCCTTGGAAAGGCCCTTGGCCTGAATAATGCGGTTTAAGAAGATCTCACGGATCTTACTCTGGGTCTCTTCGATCTTGAGAACGCCAAATTTGGGCATGACATTGGGGCACAGGTGCACCTCGTGTCCCTCTAAGATCCGCTGACATTCCCGAGCCGCTGTGCGGTTGCCTGCTAAGATAATGGGGAATGTAGGTGGCAGGGTCGCAAGCATGGTCGCATTGTGGATGATACACTCCGTATTGCCACCGTCTGTGCCACCGACTAACAGGAGGATATCCGGCTGAGAGGCTTGGATCTCCTCTAAGTCATCCTCGGTCAGTTGGAAGGCATAGACACCGACTACCTTGGCACCGGCGCCTAAACTTGCAAGCCTTGCGGCCTCCCCTGTCAGTTCGGGAACCAGACGGCTTGTGACCATACGGAGGCCACCTGCGGCAGAGGAGCAGGCGTAGGTCTTTTCGTAGGCTAACTTTCCTGTCTTTTCCTCTAACTGTCTGAGGGCAGCTTCCAGGCCGTCGTTAATATCCGTCTGTACCGTGGTATAGGAGGAAGCCGTTCCTAAGATGGCCTCTCCTTCCACATCTACAGCGGTGAGTTTTGTATAAGTACTGCCGAAATCGATCAGCAAAATGGGCTTCACTTGCCCTCACCGTCCATGCCTAAAAGCTCACGGAGAGCCTCGATAGTGGTCTCCGGTGCAGTTCCGGGAGGGAATGCACGGTCAAAGCCCATGGCCTTGAAACGGGGTTCGACTTCCTCGAACTTCTGCTTGCCGATAACGATGTTGCCACCGACTACAAGGGGGATGCCCTTGAGACCGGCCTCGTCGCACTTTTCACGCATGCCACGGCAGTCCAGCTCGCCCTGACCGTACAGGGAGGAAACTACGATAGCATCGGCATCGGATTCGATGGCGGCGGGGATGTACTCTTCCTGAGAGACCATAACGCCTAAGTTTACACACTCAAACCCGGCCTCGGTGAAGGCATGGTAGAGGATCTTGTTGCCAACAGCGTGGACATCGGCGCCGATGACGCCCATGACCAAGACTTTTTTCTCTTTGTCCATATTAACACCTCTAAAAGTTCATTGAGGAATGGGGTTTCCACTCCCCTGTTGTTATAATTCTTTTTGATAAAAAGGACTAATTCATTGTATAAAGAAGATAGGGCTTTGTCAAGTGTTTTTCCCTGATATGAGAACATTTACAGGGCTTTTTTTCTCTTTAGCTTCCGAACGCGCTCCTGCAGATACAGGATGGAGCCCTCGTCCATTTCGTAACCGCAGAGAATCAGGTTCCCTGTATAATCTGCAAGGCACTTCCGATGGGAAGCACTGCAATATTTCTCGTATCCAACAGGGAGTAAAATCGTCTTTGCCTCGTGCAAATATCCCTCGATATTTTCTCCGTCGTCAAGGCTCACAGGCGGAAGAAGGTGTAACTCCGTTCCATAGTCTGCGGCAGTTTTTTCCAGCATTTGCCCGAAGCGGAGACTACTGCAAAGGATCCCCACAGTACTGCCCTCAGGGAGCTTGGCGATCTCTGCAAGGCAGAAGGGGCTAAGCCGAAGAACGACTTTAGCGAGCTTTTTAGGTTCCGGCACAAGGCTCTCTACCATTTCCGCATGGGACAGGGTGGTAACGATCAAGTCCATGCCCTCTGCCAGCTTATAGGGGTAGCTCTCCACCGTCTCTGTAAGATGGGAATATACATCCACCTGCCCCAGGGAACGGAGCTGATCTGCCATGCGGGAGAGGTTTTCCGGATTACATTCCAGAACGGCGATCTTAATGGGGTCGCTCTGCTCTGCCCGTTGCCGTAGCTTGAGATTCAGGAAAATCTCTGTTTCTCCCGGGGTGAAGCCCATGGATTCCAGCCGATCCAACAGCTCATCAATGGCTGTCATGGCCTGCTCCTTCCTGTTCTGCTCCTGTGGAGGGCAGTAGCTGACAAAGGTACCTCTGCCCCGGAGCTTTTCGATGAGCTCCAGCCGTTCCAGCTCGTCGTAGACTCGTTTAATGGTACCACGGGCAATGCCCAAATGCTCCGACAGCTCCTGCACCGTGGGAAGCCGTTCCTGAGGCGCCAGCTTGCCGGTTTTAATGGCATTTTCAATAGAGTCCACCAATTGCCGATAAATGGGAATATTTAGTTGAGGGTTGATCTGAAAAATTCTATCCAAATACATCACCTCTTTTAAGGGTAAAGTTCACAAAATCACAGTTTAGCGTGCCGTTGTTTCGGCACGAAGTGATAGGTTATAAGTAATATTGAATAGTGTCGGTGTGGCTACGCCACGGATTGAAATTGATGGGCTAACGCCCATGATAGGCGAAATGCCAATTTCAGTTTATCGCTCAGTTTGAAGTTTGCACAGACCAAAGGCTCCCTTGTGTAAAGGGAGCTCCGCCGAAGGCGGTGAGGGATTGATGCAGTAGGGGTTGATTTGCGCACAGAATGAGGCGAATTCGTAGAAATTTTATAGAA
>JAZREB010000390.1:0-1432 GCA_045660585.1 Faecousia sp.
AGGAAGACGGCAAGGTCATCCTCTTCACCGGTAATGCCTTCTGCCTCCTTGGGCAGAGTATCATTGATGCACAGGGCAAGACCCATGAAGCTCTGGGACTCTTCCCCTTCCAAAGCACCGAGGGTAGCCGCCGTATTTTGGGGGACTGCTACGGTAGCTGTGGGCTGATCTCCGAGCCCATTGTGGGCTTCATGAACAAGTGCAGTAAGACCGTGGGCATTACCGCTCCCCTGTTCCAATTGGACATGGGCTTCGGCAATGACAAGGACAAAGGCCCCGAGGGTATCGTAGAGGGCAACTGCTTCGGCACCCATTTGGCAGGCCCCATCCTCACCAAGAATCCCGCCCTGCTGAAGCTGATCCTTCAGCGTCTGCCCGGAAACTTAGAGCCTAAAATCGACGATCCTTACATGCAAAAGGCCTATGAAACCACCGCCAAAGCTCTGAAAGATCGTATTTCCACCAATTAAGTTCCTACTTCACAGTAATAGACTCCCATCTTCGGGAGTCTATTTTTTTGCAATGACAGAAAGTTTCTTGACTTCCCATGAATTATCTGTTATAATGACTAACAGGTTATAGTCTTACTAACACAAATACAGGAGGAACTATGACAAGAGAACAGGAACGTACTACCAATCGCAATGCCATCATACAGGCGGCTACCAAGCTTTTCTTGGAAAACGGCATTGATAAGACCACTGTGGCAGAGATCGCAGATCTGGCTCAGCTGTCTGCCATGTCCGTGTACCGCTATTTCGGCACCAAGCAGAGCATCGCCGTGGCAGTGACCAATTACCTCTTGCAGGAATATCTGGAAGAACACCGCGTCCGCTGTACGGAAGGCGAAAAAGACGGGGAAAACGGACACGACAGCTTCACCCGCATTATCCGTGCTTACGTTGACACCTATGAAGCCCATCCGGAGTACATCGACTTCTTGCAGGATATCGGCTTCTACTCCATGCGTGAGGGTCTGTCCTACGATCTGGACTATATGCAGTTCGGCTCCGTACACGTGGATCATATAGACCGCCCCGCAAGAGAGGCTCTGAGAAAGGGCATCAGGGACGGCTCCATCCGTAAGGATATTGACATCCAGATGGTGGGACTGACCATTGCAAACCTCCTGACAGGAGGGGTCCACTTCCGTGGATTGATCGACGAAAAACAACAGATGCAGATCATCCGCCACACGGCGGAAATGATCATCTACTATACCAAGGAGGCTTAAATGAGTAAGTATATTATTTTCACCGATTCCTGTGCAGATCTGCACCACGAGACCTATCAAGAGTTAGAAATTGCTATGCTCCCCCTGTCCTATCTCATGGAGGAGAAAACCTACGAAAATCTTTCCGACGAGAGCAACATTAAGTTCTCCGAAGTCTACGACAAGCTCCGCAAGGGTGCCAATATCAAGACCAGTGCC
>JAZREB010000391.1:0-4202 GCA_045660585.1 Faecousia sp.
AATCAATGCGAAAACGAACAATTTTCTATAAAATTTCTACGAATTCGCCTCATTCTGTGCGCAAATCAACCCCTACTGCGTCAATCCCTCACCGCCTTCGGCGGAGCTCCCTTTACACAAGGGAGCCTTTGGTCTGTGCAAACTTCAAACTGAGCGATAAACTGTGATTTGCGGGAGAAAAGGACATCGGTCTCCCGGGGACGGGAGACCGATGGGAGTGGATATGAAATCAGGGTGTTTTTTCTTCTGTGGACTTGTCGGGGAAGACGATGATGAGATTTTTCCGTGCCACGGCAATAAGGAGCTCCATACGGGAACGGTAGCCGGTTTTGTCCAAGATCCTGGCTAAATGCCAGCGGATGTTGGCCTTGCTGCAACAGAGCATGGCCGCCGCATCCTCGTCGCTGGTGCTCTGCATAAGGGCGCGGATCACGTCTAATTCCGACGGAGTGAGCTCGGAGCTTGTAGAGTAGCCCAGTTTGACCTCCGGGGGCTTGTCGGGGAAAATGTGCTCTCCCGCCATAGTCCGATCCATGAGGGAAAGAAGCTCGCCCTGACTTGCATCCTTGTACCAGAAGCTGTCGGCACCTGCCTGCTTTGCCTTTTCGATAAAGGAATGCTCTGCCATAGAGGTAACGATGATGACCTTTATTGCGGGGAACTTTTTCTTAATTACGGCAGTGGCTTCGATGCCGCTTTCGTCGTGGGCGGTGCAAACATCCATTAGGATCAGATCCACTCCGGAACTCATACAGAAGAGCTCTGCATCGGCGGCATTGGACAGGGTGCCTGCATGGTGGTAGTTATCTGTACTGCGGATGATGGACTCCATGTTTTCACGGGCCATTCTTTGGTCTTCGACAATGAGTACACGGGTCATAGGATGTCCTCCTTCCTCTTTGGCAGTGTGACCGTAAGGCGGAATTGGGGTAGGGAGTCGACAGTCATGGTGCCACCTTCTCGCTCCACTCGGCGGCGGAGGGTGGATAGACCGCCACCCTCTGTAATGGGCTCTGTGGGCTGTTTGCCGTTGTTGGTAATGGATACAGAAACTCTATCGGGACTGTGGGAAAAATCTGCATACAGCTCCGTGGCTCCGCCGTAACGTACGGCATTTGTCAGGCATTCTCGCAGGGCGCAGATCAGGAGGTATGCTGTGTCCTCCTCTTGGGGGAGGGAGCCTGTTTTGATAAATATTACGTGGAGTAGCTCGCAGGCCTTGAGCACCTGAGACAGGGCATCCTCCTCCGGGGTGTCGTTGTTGTATTTGAGCATGGCTACGGCTCTCTGCCAGGAATGTACCACTTCTCCGGGGATGGAGCCCTTGGAATCTTCGTAGAGGTATTTCTGCGCTTCCAGCAGGCATTTGCCCATTTCGTCATGAACCAGCATTTTGGTGTTCAGGATCTCTTCTTCCCGGGTGGCGGTGACCACGTTGGCAGAGAGCTTCCGCAGATCCCCCTGGACACGGGCAAGGCGCAGGGTTTCCTGTTCCAACTCTATGCCGGTGTGATATAACTCCGTCACATCTGTAGCGATAAACTGAGTATAGACGGTACCGTCTTCATAGGGGACGAGCCGTTTATCCAGATGGTAGACCTTCTGATCCGGGAGAAGGAAGAGCTTTCCTTCCTTTTGCACGCCCTCTATAGGGATGAAATCCTCCCGGAGACATGCTTCTGAATCGGTGATATAGCTCACATCCTTCCCTGTAACGGCGAAGCTGAAACGGTGCATGGCGTGGTTACACAGAATGGGCAGACCCTTTTCGTTAAAGAAGCAAACACCGGTGGGGAGATTGTCATAGGCTTCCTTAATCGAGGTGTTATGAATGGCTCTCCTCCTTGCGGTGTTTCCGAAGGAGGCATAGAGCCCATAGCCCAGAGACAGCAGGGTGAAAAGGAATATAAAACCGTAGGGAATGGGCCAATGGGGAGGGGAATCTGCCCCTGCGATTCGGCTGTCCAGTTGCAGTAGGACAAATACTGCACCGTGGAACAGGAGCAGGAGGGCTACGGTGATCTTGGCATATACTTTGTACCCCCGACGGAAGGTCAGGCTGAAATAACAGCACAGAGAGCCAAGGGTCACAAGGCTCAGCACCAAAAGGAGTGTTTGCCAAAAATCGGAGACTTCAAAAAAGAACCTTGTCACGGTGTTTGTCCCCCTTCGATCAAAATGGAGAGGGTATAGCAGTTCTCGTCCACCAAGCTGACAGAGATCTCCTCGGATTGCAGTGAACGCAGATCTAAGGTGCACATGGCATCGATACAGCCATAGAACTTTCCGTCACGGCAGAAGAACCGAGCCAGCAGGGACTGCAGACCGTCAAAGGCATTTTCTACCACATATTCGTAGAAATCAAACATCTGCCGTGCAGTGCCGGTGGGAAGGTCACGGTCAAATTCCATGGAGCAGGCACATGCCACTCCTGCCAGTTGGAGATTTTTCATCATTTCTTTGATACTCAGGTGGAGCTCTTCTTCCCGAATAATGCCGTCCTGCTCGTAGATCAGGATCAGGTTATTCCGCCGTTTCAGGTAGGCACCTACCACAACGATGCGGCGCAGAAGCTCCCGACGTTCGTTCACATCCTCGGTGTGCTCCAAACGGCTGAGCCATCCGTTCATCAGGTCGATCTGGTGGGCGGTCTGGCGATGCAATTCGTCATGGATCCGATTCTTCTCTTCCAGGGCACGGATCTTTTTGTCCATGCGGTAATTTTCCATAGAAATGGCGTTTGAGTCCTTTAACTCCTCACGGAGGGCGGTCAGCTCTTCCAGAACATCCATAAGCTCCGACACATCCTCCTGCCACAGCACGTGACCACCGCTTATGGGGGCGGTAGAAATACGGGCGCCCTTACGAAGAAGGTGCGAAGGAGTCTGTGCCTGTTTCATATCCTCTTTAGACAGGGGGAGGGCATCTTCCGAGGCGTAGTGGATGGCATAGTTCTCGTCTACTACGGTCATACCCAAACCGGAGGAGCGCAGGAGCCGATCGTAATGGCTGTTTGAGGGGATCAGACCGACCTTGATACTGCTCTCCCAAATAGCAACTACGGTAAAGCACAGGGCAACGGGCATTTCGATAAAGCCGAAAAGGGAACTGTTCACTGCATACAAAACAGAGTACAGGGTGCCGATAGCCAGCATGGCAATGGGGAGCCACAGGGTCTTGTGGGGGCCGGGGATCCGACAACGGCGGATCATCATGGCAAGCATTACGGCAATACAGCCGAAGATCCAAACAGCGCTCAGATAATATACAGGGCCTTGGTTATAGATGCTCCAGCCGGCCTCGTACCCTTGGGGGAAGGAGAATGCCCACTCGTGGTGGTCGTTGGTGAGAATGGTGAGAATCAGGATCAGAGAGGGAATGTACATGAGATACCACAGTCGTGGCAGACGGTACTGCTCCGGCTTTCCGATGTGATTTGCGGAAAAAACACACAACTGGGGGATCAGGATCATGGAAATATAATAGGCATACCAGCACCATTGCCCCTGAGGGAAAACATAATAAAACACTGTGTGTCTAAGGGTTCTCAGGAGCATCCACAGCATCATAAGGCTTACAAGGGATATGAGGTATAGCCTGATTTGCTTGTTGAGGAGCCGATCGTATACGGAAACGCACCAAAAGGCAAGGATCCCCGTATAGATCATGAGAGACACGATCTGGGAAACCACGGAAAGAGCCTTGCTCGTGTCCTTGGTAACGATGTTAACAAAGTTGGCAAAAAGCAGGAGGAAAACCACCAGCAATACATTGATGGTATAGGATTGGGGGCGTTCCTTGGGGTCGGTGAGTCCCTGCTTTTCCATAGAACGGTAGATGGTCAGGATCAGACCCTCCGTAATGATATAGGACACAGACAGCCACTCAAAGCCACGGGGCAGGAACTGCTCTACAAGCCAGATAACAATATTACAGAACACCGCACAGAGAAGGAGCACAGTGAGATTGGGAGTGCGGATCTTCTTCTTGCTGATGGCATAGAAGGCTACACCGATCATGGATATCATATAGCCGATGAGATAGACGTAGTACAGCTTGTGGAGGGGGCCATAGTCTCTGACCAATTTGGTGCCGTGTTCCGTAAAGGCAATGTCTACGGTTTTATAGTAAATGGGCAGGATCCCGGGGCTTGTGGTAATGGCAAGCATGATCACTCCCAGAACACCTAACAGGATCGTCAG
>JAZREB010000392.1:0-3423 GCA_045660585.1 Faecousia sp.
CCATTATTTATTTTATTTAGTGGCGTAAGCCACACCGACATACGCGTAGCGTATATCATCTGCGACGCAGATATCATACCCATAGGGTATATCATCCGTTCTGTAAGGAACGGATATCATTCGCTCCATGGTCGCGACAAACTGTGATTTATATACTCCCTCATGGATATAGAAAACCCCTGCAAGGAATTCCTTGCAGGGGCAGTCGCTATAGATTCTCGATCCGGTAATAGGATCAGATGAGGTTCTGCTCGGTCTCGGGATCGAAGAGATGGATCAGAGAGGGATCAAAGTTGAAGCCGACAGAGTTGCCACCGGTAAGGTTGGAAATGTCAACACCTGCAGTGGGGATGATAGCAATGATATCATTGCCCTGAACATCCATGTGGAGGTGGAGCTCGCTACCCATCATCTCGGATACGTCGATGTCGCCCTTGAAGCCATTAGCATCCTGACGGATATGTACGGGACGGATACCAACAATGATTTCCTTGGACTCAACGCCGTTCTGCTTCAGAGCAGCCTGCTGTGCCTCGGTGAGAGCAATTTCCTTACCCAGGATGGTAACAGAATACTTGTCGCCCTGCTTGTTGAGCATGCAGTTGTGGAGCAGGTTCATCTGGGGAACACCGATGAAGCCGGCAACGAAGAGGTTCTTGGGATGGTTGAAAACTTCCTGAGGAGTGCCGATCTGCTGGATGAAGCCGTCACGCATGATGACGATACGATCGCCCAGAGTCATAGCCTCGGTCTGGTCGTGGGTAACGTATACGAAGGTGGTGTCGATACGCTTACGGAGCTTGATGATCTCTGCACGCATCTGGTTACGGAGCTTGGCGTCCAGGTTGGACAGAGGCTCGTCCATGAGCAGGACCTTGGGGTTACGAACGATAGCACGACCGATAGCAACACGCTGACGCTGACCGCCGGACAGAGCCTTGGGCTTACGCTCCAGGTACTCGGTGATGCCCAGGATCTCGGCTGCTTCTCTAACCTTCTGGTCGATCTCGTTCTTGGGGAACTTCTTCAGACGGAGGGAGAAAGCCATGTTTTCATATACGGTCATGTGGGGATACAGAGCATAGTTCTGGAAGACCATGGCGATGTCGCGATCCTTGGGAGCGACGTCGTTAACCAGACGGTCGCCGATGTAGAGTTCGCCTTCGGTGATCTCTTCCAGACCTGCGATCATACGCAGGGTGGTGGACTTACCGCAACCGGAGGGGCCGACGAGAACGATGAACTCGCGGTCTTCTACTTCCATGTTGAACTGCTGAACAGCGATAACGCCACGCTCAGTGATCTGGAGGTTGACCTTCTTCTCTTCGGGCTGGCCCTTCTTGGGCTTCTTTTTCTTCTCGGTGTTGGGGTAGATCTTCATGATGTTCTTGAGAGTTAAGCTTGCCATAGCAATTAACTTTGATATGTTCGACTCCTCGTAACATATCTCGCGATGTGGGTTACACCATCGCATTACGACAGGTCTCCACTCTGTCGCACCGCAAGTCCGCGGATTTCCTCCTTAATTTTGACAGCGCATAGCTATATTGGTGGAGTAGTCTACACTCTGCCATAGTACTTGTATCATATCACGGAAACTAAAAAAATGCAACAGTATTTTTTGTGAAATTTTATATGGAAGCCCTTTCATCCTCGGACATGGGTTGACAAGTCCTTTAAATCCCGCTATAATCAATTTAAACCACAAAAGAGATTGTGGGAAATTGAAAGGAGAAATATTTATGAGTTCCATCAAAAAGTACATCGCGGAATTTATCGGTACCTTCGTACTGGTTCTTTTCGCCTGTGGCACCGCAGTCGCTGTAGGCTGTAATGCAGAAGCCGGCAGTGGCTATCTGCTCACCGCACTGGCCTTCGGTCTGGTAATCGTGGCTATGGCATACTCCATCGGCAACATTTCCGGTTGCCACATCAATCCCGCAGTTTCTATCGCAATGCTCATCAGCGGCAAGCTGAGCCTGAAGGATTTCATCGGTTACATCGTTGCACAGACCGCCGGTGCTATTGCCGGTGCCGCATTGCTTCTGCCCATTTTCGGTGCTGATTGCGGTTTCGGTGCAAACGCTCTGTATCAGGGCAATATCGGCCTCTCCCTCCTGATCGAAGTCATCCTGACCTTCGTATTCGTCATTGCTATCCTGGGTGTCACCTCTAAGACCGAGAACGGTGCTGTTGCAGGTCTGGTCATTGGCCTTTCCCTGACCCTGGTACACATCCTGGGTATCGCTCTCACCGGCACCTCTGTCAACCCCGCTCGTAGCATCGGCTCCGCTGTTTTCGCCGGTGGCGAAGCTCTGAAGAACGTCTGGGTCTTCATCGTAGCTCCCCTCGCAGGTGGTGCTCTGGCCGCAGTAGTCTACAAATTCCTGTCTAAGGAAGACAAGTAATCCTCAGAAACACCAAATGCGGTGCATCCTTTCGGGTGCACCGCATTTTTCTTTTAGTATCGTTCGTAATCCTTGTCATAGGATAAGATCACGCCGGATTCTTCGTGGATCTCGAATTCGTACTCCCACCCATCTCTGCGGAATTCTACGTTATAATGGGAAATACCATCGTCGATCTCGAATTCCGTCCGCAGGCCAACAACCTGATCACGGCCGAAACCCACATATTGAAGAGCGATTTCCTCCGCCTGCTCCGGAGTAACGGCTTCCTCCTCAAGGATAATTTGAGTAGGTTCGGCAGATTGAGCAGGCTGATGGGAATGACCGGAGCTGATTATAGATTCCAAATATTCCTCTGCCATGTTTTCCTGCCGTTCTACGAATTCTTCTGCCCTGTCCTCTACCCTCTCCAGCTTTTTCTCTACAGCGCAACCTGCGAATATAGTCAGTACCAATACCAGACTTAAAACAAAAGATAATTTTTTCATCATATTGAATCATCTCCTTATCAAATATATTATTTAGTTCAAAACAAGAATCATTCCTGTTTTCATTTGTATTATATACCAAATATAGACAATTGTCAATATCAGTAATAATTATTTTTATTGTTTATAAAGGATTTTACAAAAGCCGCGCCCCCGTTTCCCCTTTGTTCCCGTATTTGGGAGATCCACAGCTTTCCCATGGAAAAATTCCGTTGCACATTGCCCCATTCCCCTCATCCCTGCTCCACTCCTTCAAATTCCCGTTTAGCGCTCCGTTGGTGCGAATGATATATCTACGATATGATATACCCCACGGCTGTGGGGCATGATATACCTACGGTATGAATGTGTGCCCCAAGGGCACGGATTAAAATATGGGTTAAAACCCATTATTTATTTTATTTAGTGGCGTAAGCCACACCGACATACGCGTAGCGTATATCATCTGCGACGCAGATATCATACCCATAGGGTATATCATCCGTTCTGTAAGGAACGGATATCATTCGCTCCATGGTCGCGACAAA
>JAZREB010000393.1:0-1109 GCA_045660585.1 Faecousia sp.
TGTTTCAGATATTCAGAAAAAAGAAAATCAGAGAATTGACTGAGAGAGCAGATTTCTATGTGAGACAGAACTATGTTCCCGAAAACCCTGCCACTGCGAAACCTGCAAAGCCTCCTTTAGGAAACGTCAAATTTCCCAAGAAGGACGGTAGCTCGAATGTTACGGATGTGCGGTACAGCATTGATGATGAATTAGAGAATAGAGTTCAATACAGCAGGCGAGGCGGTGAAAAAGAGGAGCCACAGATCCGATACAGCATGCGTGGCTCCGGAGAGAAACCTGCCGAAGATCGGTATGCGCCCTCAGTGGTGACTGATCTTATGAGGAATTACCGGGGTGTGACGCCGCCTGCGAGTTTTCTGAAAGTTTTAGATAGAACCACAGACAAGACCTTCGTAGAGACCTTGTCCCTACATATGTACAGGAAGGGCCTTCGTGATACGGAAGTATACAAAGCCGCCCAAATAGACCGCAGACTTTTCTCTAAAATCATGTCCGATCGGGACTACACCCCCTCCAAGGATACGATTATTGCTCTTGCCTTCGCCTTGCACCTTGCCCGTTCGGAAGTGACCGATCTTCTTCGCCGTGCTGGCTTCGCCCTGTCCCATAGCAACAAGAGGGATGTTATTATGGAATACTTCTTCCGTCAGGGGATCTACGATCTATACACCGTCAACCAAGTCCTCTTCCACTTAGATCAAAAAACCCTTACCAAATAAAATGTCGCTTTCAAAGCGACCGATTCAAAGACATTTTCTACTATAATCAGAATGCATACCTATCGATAAAGACATATTGGAACGGAGGCTTTCTATGAACATCACTGAATCCGAACTATTTCCCATGAATATACAGGCAATGGTGGACATGCTGTCCGAAGCATATTAAAAATGAGGAGATATAACATGAAAAGAGAATTTAGATTTACGGAGGCAAGCCCTCTGATTCAATGTTTGGAAGAAAATAAAGAAAAACTGATTGGTCAGAAAATTCTGCATTATTACCGGGACAGTATAACGGGTACGGGTGAGTCCCCTGCTGTTTTTGTAATTGGCGATTATGCTATGATCATTTACTATTACTGGTATAGCATAATGAATGTTGTG
>JAZREB010000394.1:0-2895 GCA_045660585.1 Faecousia sp.
CTTGGACGGCTTGATGGGCGGCGTTTTGGAGAATTTCGATCAGTTCTTCGCTGAGGAAATATTCTTTGTCTTTCAGCTTATACACGGGACGGAAGGTATTTCCGATGCAGCTTAGACCGGTAAGGGTTTCAAACCAAACGCAAGCATTCAGATACTGTCCACCGCCCACGTCGCCGTCGTGCAGGTAATCTCCTTCTCCGTTGTTAACGGCAAGCCGTCCACACATTTTTCCGCACATTGGATTTTTGATAAGAAAGGCAAGGAAATCAAGTGGGGTCCTTGCGGATCTGCTTGCGGTAGGCGGTGGGCGTTTGGTACATTTGCAGCATAAAAAAGCGGTTAAAGCTACGAACGGAGGAAAAGCCCAGGGACATAGCGATCTGCCCAACGGAAAGTGTGGTCTCCCGCAGGAGCCTCCGTGCTTCGTCCATCCGAAGCATGGTAATATAGCCCGATAGGGTAGTACCCAGGGATTGGGAGATCATATGGGAAACGTGACTTTCGCTGTAGCCGACGGCTCGGGCGATCTCTTTCCGGGTAATGGGTTCGGTGTAGTGGCTGCCGATGTAATACAGAACGGCCTGCAAGGCATCTCCGGTTGAGACTTTGCGTACCAATGTAATCAAGGGCAGGAGCTTGGAAAACAGTACCTGTCCATAGCCCTGCAGCAGGGCAGGGGAAGAGGTGTTCCGGTCTGAGTGCATCAAGCGGAACAATGCGGCGAAATTCTGTGCATCTTCATCGGTAGGGTGGAGATGCGGCGTTGTCGGTTGATATTCTTCTAAAATTGATTTGAAGACGGAAAGGTTTTCGGCTGTAACGACGAGCACGTAGCCGTCAAAATCCTCGGTCTTTTCATAGCCGTGGATCTGATTGGGAAAGGCAACAAACAGATCGCCCGGGCCCAAAGCAAACCGCTGAGCCTCGCAGCAGGCAACGGAGCTGCCTTTCAAAACATAAATGATTTCCACTGCGTTATGCAGGTGCAGCGGAAAATCCAATTGGGATTGATGGTTGATCCGTACCGGCTTTTGCTGTTCATAAAAGGGCTTCATAAAAACAACTCCACACATTTTTACTATAAAATAACACGTATTCTCTAGAATCATAGCATAATTTAACTCTATAATCAAGTAAAAAGGATAAATCGGACCGAAAGAGACTGTGATAACCGGAGGAGGTATTATGGAGCTTTCCAGATTTGCAAGATTTTTTTACCAGCCGGTATTGCCGCTGGGGAAGAACAGAACCTTTGCCACTTGCTCGCCTTCCCATTGGCGCCTTGCCAAGGAAGCGGCTGTGGAAGGAACGGTATTGCTGAAAAATGACGGTGTTTTGCCGCTGAAAAAGGGCAGTAAGGTTTGTCTGTTCGGCATCGGTGCAGGAGAATTTCTCTTTGGCGGCGGTGGAAGCGCCGAGGTGTTCCCGGATCGGGAGATCACGTTGGCACAGGGCTTGCAGGCAGCTGCCCAAAGGGGAGAGATCGAATTCTTTCCGGATACGGCAGAGTATTACGTAAACCAAACGGAAAAGATACAGCGAGCGGATTTTGAGACTCAAACCGCAGGCCCTGTAGTTTGGCGGCGGAATTTCCATATGCCGCTTCCGGTACTGCCGGAGGATCTGTATCAAAAGGCGGTTGCCACCTGCGGCGTGGCGATCTTTTGTGTTTCCCGATTCTCCTCTGAGGGGGATGACAGCGGCGACCGAAATGGGCAAAAGGGGGATTTCTACCTGTGGGATGAGGAACAGGTCCTTCTGGACCGACTTTACAGGGATTTTTCCAAGGTGATCGTTGTGATCAATTCCTGCGGCCCCGTATCTACGAGAGAATACCGTCGGGCAAACGCCATTTTGTATCCCCTTTACGGGGGCGGCATTGCCGGCGAAGCCCTGACGGATCTTCTGTTGGGCAAAGCGTATCCTTCGGGCCACCTGCAGCACACCTTGGCATGGGAGCTTTCCGACTATCCTACCACAGAAGGCTTTCACAAAGAAAAAGATTACGTAAAATACACCGAGGATATTTTCGTTGGCTATCGGTATTTTGAGACCTTTGCCCCGGAGAAGGTGGCATACCCCTTTGGCTTTGGCTTGGGATATACCGCCTTCGATATGAAGACAATTTCCGCCGCTTTGGAAAAGAGCACGGTGAAGCTGGAAGTACTGGTGAAAAATACCGGTAAGTTCCCCGGTAAAGAGGTGGTACAAGCCTATCTTGCGGCTCCCCGGGGAAAACTGGGTAAGGCGAAAAAGGTGCTGACTGCCTTTAGAAAGTCGGGGGAATTGAGGCCCGGCGAAAGCCGGATCCTGAAACTTCGATTTGACATTCGGGAGTTTGGCTCCTTTGACGATTTGGGTAAGATTTTGGAAGGAGCATTTATTCTGGAACAGGGCACTTATACGGTTCTGGTAGGCGCCAACGTACGGGATACGGAAAAGGCTCTGGATTTTACTCTGGCGGAAAATATGATCTGCAAGAAATGCCGCCCCTATATGGCTCCCAAGGATCTGCCTGCGCGGCTTTGTGCTGACGGCAGCTATGAAACGCTGCCTGCACCTCCGTCAATACCGCATCCGGTCCGCCGCAGTCGGTTGAAGGCGGAAAAAAGTGAAAATGCCTTCTCTCTGGCGGAAGCCTTGCAGGACGGGCGGCTGGAAGAATTTATTGCTACCTTGAATGACGAAGATCTGGCTGCTATGCTTTACGGTCACCCCATGAACAACGTTTCTCTTACCGGTGGTATCGGCGTTCCCGTCCGGTATAACTCCAAGGATAAGAAGAAGCTGCCCCTAATTCCCACTACCGATGGTCCTATGGGCATCCGTGCCCGACCCGATCGGGGAGTGCGAACTACTTTTCTTCCCTGTGAGACCGCCGAGGCACAAACCTGG
>JAZREB010000395.1:0-4826 GCA_045660585.1 Faecousia sp.
TTTTTCCTGAAGGTTATCCACTGTCGACAAGCAACCGGTCAAAGAACTTAGGAGGAGGGCAAGACATAAAAGAAGGACTACGGAAGAAAGTCGCCTTATTTTTCCTCCTTTAGATAGTAATAAAAACATGATTTCATCTCCCTTCAATAATAAGATTAAAAAATCGGCTAAACGTTACAATAAACAATAGATTTTTTTTATGAAAATTTTTCTTGGGAAAAGAACAGGGACGATCTTGATAACGCGGAACAAACATCCCCATGCTACAGCGTCATCAAATTCCGATTTATGGAACTGTTTGATGTTGCGGTGTTGGCATCGCCTTCTTCGTACAACTATTGTATAAATCGATTCCTCTCCGTTAAGATAAGCCTCTACGGCCATAATTTTATCTTCGGAGCTCACCTTTCCTTTGAACATAATAATACTCCCCATAGTGTAGTCTCGAAATTTTTGTTATTTCGAGTGTCTACTCTATGGGGAGCATATCATTTTGAGACAGCCCCTTAGTTTGATAATGTGGGGGCGGAGATAGGATCAGTTTTCTACTTCGATGCCCTTTTCTGCAAAGGCCTTCAGGAGCAGATCCATGTCAGAGGGAATAGAGATGGGCTCGCCACAAGCGGCAATAGCGTTAGCAACGTCCTTCAGACCGTTGCCGGTGACTACGGAGACGATGGTGTCGTCCTTGCCCAAAACGCCCATTTCGCAGAGCTTCTTGATACCGGCAGTGCCGGTAACGCCTGCGGGCTCACCGAATACGCCACAGGTTCTGCCCAGGAGCTTCTGAGCGGCCATGATCTCAGCATCGGAGACATTGACGACGATACCGTTAGATTCCTTGATGGCGTTGAGAGCCTTGGTAGCATTACGGGGAACACCAACAGCGATGGAGTCTGCCAGAGTGTTCTCTTCCATGGGATACCATTCCTCATTATTGGCAATGGCACGGTTCAAAGGACAGCAACCTTCTGCCTGTGCGGAGATCAGACGGGGGAGCTTATCGATGAAGCCGATAGCATACAGATCCTTCAGACCCTTCCACAGACCGGCGATGGTACAGCCGTCACCGACGGAAATGGCGATGTAGTCGGGCATCTTCCAGCCTAACTGCTCGGCAATTTCCAGACCGACGGTCTTCTTACCCTCGGACAGATAGGGGTTGATGGCGGCGTTTCGGTTATACCAGCCCCACTTGTCAATAGCGGCCTTGGACAGCTCGAAGGTGTCTTCGTAGCTACCCTGTACGGAAACGACGGTAGCACCGAAAGTCATAAGCTGCGCAACCTTGCCCTTGGGAGCACGGGAGGGAACGAAAATGTAGGTCTTCAGACCTGCGGCGGCGGCATTACCTGCCAGAGAAGAGGCGGCATTGCCGGTAGAGGAGCAGGCGATAACCTTTGCGCCGGCTTCCTGTGCCTTGGCAACTGCCATGGCAGAAGCACGATCCTTCAGGGAAGCGGTGGGGTTCTGACCATCGTCCTTGACCCACAGCTTGCCGATACCCAGCTCAGCGGCCAGACGGTCAGCCTCGTAGAGGGGGGACCAACCAACACGGAGGGGAGTGTTGCAGGTGGTATCCTCGATGGGGAGGAGCTCACGATAACGCCACATGGAACGATCGTCACGCTTTGCCAGGTCTTCCTTGGTCAGAACGGACTTGATGTATTCATAATCATAGATGATATCCAGGATACCACCGCATTCGCAGTTGGTAAGATTGGCGGTTGCTTCGTATTCCTTGCCGCACTTGACACAGCGGCCGCAAATTACGTTTTTCATAATAGGGAATCCTTTCAAATTCGTATATAACAGTTCAACAAAGAATCAAAATTCCGGACTGGGGTATCTCTTTAATACAGCCTTCTTTTTACGTTTTTCTTCGGCCTCTTTAGGGATACTTCTGCTGGGGCTTTCTTGCGCTCCATTCGCTTTTATCTCTTGTCCCAAAGGGAGCAGAGAGGAGAGCCAATCAGTGATCCGATTTTTTGTTGTTCGTTTTTCATAATATAAAAAAGGGGGAGGGAAATTCCCTCCCCCGAAAGGTGTTTGGATTATAAGGATTACAGATTCTTCAGCAGGCCGGTAGCCTCGTTGAACTCGTTGATGAGCTCATCCATTTCCTTATACTGTGCATGGACTGCATCCCAAGTGCCCTTGGTGTCGTACCACAGAGCGTTCAGGTCAGCTACGTCACGCTGCTGCTGCTCAACCCAAGTGTAGTACTTCAGGTTGTGTACACGCTTACGATCGGCATAGGACAGCTCCAGCATGGAGTCGGTCTTGATGCCCAGCATATGGAGGTTGTGATCCAGAGCAGCTTCGAAATCGTTGTATGCGCCGTGGTTCTCGTCCAGCTCTTCGATACGGGAGCCGTACATACCAGCGGAGTCGGTCAGAACGGTCAGCAGGACATCGTCTTCGGTGAGTTCGTAGTACTTAGCCATCTTAATGCAGCACAGTACGTTTGCAATACCGGAGATACCCAACCAGGACAGCTTTTCGATGAGCTCGTCTTCCAGACCCAGGACTTCCTTCAGGTACTTCTTGCCTTCGGGCTTGTTGAAGAGGCGGAGCAGGCGCTGGGAGTCTTCGTCGTCGATAGCGATAGCTACGTCGGTATTCTTAACATTGTGGATCCAGGGGATGTGCTTGTCGCCGATACCCTCGATACGGTGGCCACCGAAGCCGTTGTCCAGAATGGTGGGGCACTGGAGAGCTTCGCCAACGCCGACCTTTGCGGTGGGATAGTGATCCTTCAGGTAGTCGCCTGCGCTCATGGTGCCGGCGGAGCCGGAAGTGAATGCGCAACCTGCCAGACGGCTGTTCTCGGTCTTAACGGTCTCGTATACGGTTGCCAGAGCTTCGCCGGTGACATTGTAGTGCCATACGGGGTTGCCCATTTCTTCGAACTGGTTGAAGATCATAACGTCTTCGCGCTGCTTCAGTTCCCAAGTCTTGTCGAAGATTTCCTTAACGTTGGACTCGCAGCCGGGGGTAGCGATAATCTCGCCTGCGATGGACTGCAGCCACTCGAAACGTTCTCTGGACATCTCAGCGGGGAGGATAGCGATGGAGTCGCAAGCCAGGAGCTTGGAGTTGAAAGCGCCACCACGGCAGTAGTTACCGGTGGAGGGCCATACAGCCTTGTGATAAGTAGCGTCGAACTGACCGGTTACCAGACGGGGAACCAGACAGCCGAAGGAAGCACCGACCTTGTGGCAACCGGTGGGGAACCACTTGCCGGCCATAGCGATGATACGAGCCTTAACGCCGGTGAGGGCGGAGGGCAGTTCAACATAGTTGGGGCAGTCCTGATACAGGCCACCGAATTCCTTAGCTTCGTTCTTCCAGGTGATACGGAACAGGTTGACGGGGTCTACGTCCCACAGACCGGTGTTAGCCAGCTTAGCCTTGATAGCTTCGGGGATGAGCTTGGGGTTCTGCATCTGAGCGAAGGTGGGGATAATGATGTTGTTTTCCTTGGCCTTTGCAATGTTCTTTGCAAGACCTTCCTTGTTGATGCGAAGATCAATCATGGGGTATTTCCTCCTAAATTAGATTAGTTGTTGATGGATAATGCGTTTAAATTTACGCAGTTCGTATCTATCATATCATATATTTTAAATAAATCAATCTTTTTTTATAAAAAACTTCATAAAATACAAAAAACTGTTTGACATCTGAAAAAACTATGGTATGATAGTCTTGGTAGTATGTGGAACTGCGCACTACCGACAACATAGTATAAAATATATTTCTTGGAGGGAATATACATGAATTTTGAACAGATCAAGAAGGCTGCAGAAGCTTACCGTGCCGACATGAGCCGTTTCCTGCGTGACATGATCCGCATCCCCAGCGAGAGCTGTGAGGAAGAGGGCGTTGTTATGTGCATCAAGGCTGAAATGGAAAAGCTGGGCTACGACAAGGTAGAGATCGATGCTCTTGGCAATATTATCGGTTGGATGGGCGACGGCGAAAAGATCATCGCTATCGACTCCCACATCGATACCGTTGGTATCGGCAACATCAACAACTGGGAACATGATCCTTACGAAGGCTACGAGACCGACGAGATCATCTACGGCCGCGGCGCTTCTGACCAGGAAGGTGGCATGGCATCCGCAGTTTACGGCGGCAAGATCATGAAGGATCTGGGCCTCATTCCCGACGGCTACAAGATCATGATCGTTGGCTCCGTTCAGGAAGAAGACTGCGACGGCATGTGCTGGCAGTCCATCGTTAACGAGTACTTCAACGGACCCGAAGATGCAAGAAGCAAGATCGAGTTCGTCATCTCCACCGAGCCCACCGACGGCGGTATCTACCGTGGCCACCGTGGCAGAATGGAGATCCGTGTTGACGTCCGTGGCGTTTCCTGCCATGGTTCCGCTCCTGAGCGCGGCGACAACGCTATCCACAAGATGGCTGAGATCCTCCTGAACGTTCGCGATCTCAACGAGAACGACGCAGCCGACGACAAGGAGATCAAGGGCCTTGTTAAGATGCTGGATCCCAAGTACAATCCCAACCACTACGAAGACGCACGTTTCCTGGGTCGTGGCACCTGCACCACTTCTCAGATCTTCTACACCTCTCCCTCTCGTTGCGCCGTTGCTGATAGCTGCGCTATCTCCATCGACCGCCGCATGACCGCAGGCGAGACCTACAAGTCCTGCCTGAAGGAGATCGAGGATCTGCCCGCTTGCAAGAAGTATGCAGACGACGTTAAGGTTTCCATGTATATGTATGACCGTCCCGCATGGAACGGCCACGTATACGAGACCGAGTGCTTCTTCCCCACCTGGATCAACAAGGAAAAT
>JAZREB010000396.1:0-1984 GCA_045660585.1 Faecousia sp.
CTTAAGTTGGTGTTGATTGTAACGAGGGTCCACCCGTTCCCATTCCGAACACGGAAGTTAAGCTCGTTTACGCCGAAGATACTTGCCTGGAGACGGGCCGGAAAAATAGGTAACGCCAACACAAAAGAGACAGTCGAAAGACTGTCTCTTTTTTTCTTCTCAAAGAAGATTTCTGTTTGCAAAAAAACGAGGGCTGCATTGCAGTCCTCGTTTTTTATTTCATATTAGAGTTTGCCCTTCAGATTCTTGACCCAAGCTTCGGCAAAGGTAGTCATACCCTGTGCGTTGGGGTGGATCAGGTTGATGGACTCGTAAGCCACACCCTGTGCTGCCAGGTCGGCCAGGTTGACGCCGGCTTCCTTGACGCAGTCACGGATGATGTTGTTGTAGAACTCCATGTTGTCCAGAGCCTCGGGCTTGACCATTTCATAGAGGATGGGGCCCTTGGACTTCACCAGGGTGCCGCACCAGATCTGAGCCTCGGGGTAGAACTTCTTCAGGTTCTCGATCATCTTGGCATAGTCGCGGCGGAAGGGCTCTTCCTCGCTGTTGTCGATGACATCGTTGATACCGGTGTAGACCATGATGATTTCGGGAGTAACGTCGCCTGCGGCCAGCTTACGGATGCGGCCGGGGAGGAATGCGGGATACTGAGCGGTCATGCTGACATAGGAATTCTGTGCAGCGCCGTTGCCAACAAAGGAACCGCCCATCATCTTGGTGACCTGCATCCACCAGGTACCTTCTGCGGTGCCGAAGCCGGCGGTCTTGGCGGTACGCTCGGAGTAATAGCTCAGGGCGTTGTCGGTGTAACCGGCGAAGGTGCTGATGTCATCGCCGTGGACGGAAATGCGAGGGGATACGTATTCAGACATGGGAGACCCTCCTAGTATAATTTAGTATATATTACAGTTTCAAAGCCATGCTTTGTGTTTCGCGTGGCTCCATCATAACAAATGGAATGGGATGAAGCTGTTGCAGCGGCATCATTTTGAAAAAATGACACTCATACTACTCTAGGTTCCAATATAGCACAATCACAGGGCAAATGCAATGGCAGAAGGTGGGGATTTTACCTCCTTGCAGGATGCAATTCCCTATTATATAATGGAGAAAACATTGCGGAATATGAGAGGAGTATTGGTATGAGTGATTATTTGGATGTGATTTCCCTGGCTGGTTTGGCCCCGGAAGAGGGATTCCCCACCTGGCGTGTGGTCATGGAGCGAAAGGCCCAGGGCGGGGAGTCCTTTGAGATCCACTGCTGGGATCAGGATCAGGAATGGTTAGAATATGCCCTTCAGTTTGGCGAATATAAGGACGTGAATTTTCCCAACGGAAAAGTGGTCACGGGCAAGGTGACCGACGAATTTATTCATATGCTAACCCACCTGCCCAAGCCCGAGAACAATGATCTCTACGACAAGATGACCCCCTTCTTCTCTATTTTCTTCGACAACGGTTTCTCCAGTGAGCATTACGGCACGGAGATGTACGTCTGGATGGATGAGCCCGATTGGGGGGACGAGGAGGACGAGTAAGTCCACAGCCTATGGAATTCCATGAAAAATTACAGGTCCTCCGAAAACAGAAGGGTCTGACCCAGGAGGAACTAGCGGAACATCTGTATGTGTCCCGTACGGCTGTTTCTAAATGGGAGTCTGGAAGAGGGTATCCCAGCATTGACTCCCTGAAAGCCATTGCGGCATTCTTCTCCGTGTCCATAGACGGGCTTCTGTCCGGTGAGGAAGTGCTGACCTTGGCAGAAGAAGAACAGAAGGAAAAGGCAGGGCGTTTTCGGGACCTGGTTTTTGGTCTGCTGGACTGCAGCGCCATCCTTCTTCTGTTTTTGCCCTTTTTTGGTCAGACGGTGGGTGGCGTGACCCAGGGAGTCTCCCTGCTGGCGCTGAGCCAGGGAACTCCTTACCTCCGCACGGCTTATTATATTTGCGTGATCGGTCTGGTGGTGACTGGCGTTCTCACC
>JAZREB010000397.1:0-2914 GCA_045660585.1 Faecousia sp.
CCCTCGGTACCGCCCCAGAATCCTGTATGAGGAAGGAGCTGTTTTACCAGCGCCTGTTCTCTGGGGGTCAGGAAAGCCGTAGACACCGGCATTTCCCGTTCATAGCCCCGATCCAATTTGTCACAGACTCGCACAAGTAACATCTGCTCTTCTTCACTGTCTGTAATGGCGCGGATGCTGTTCTTTCTGTCCATAGTTTCTCCTTACAAAACGCCCCACCGGGAAACGGTGGGGCGTTGGGTTTAGTCTGTCTCGGTCTCGGTGTCAAGATCCTCGTATTCTTCTACGATGGAGTAGCTTTCCTTTTCGTATTGGCGTTCCTCGTGAGATTCCTCCATCATTCTACCGGCATAGTCATTGGCATAGTCGAAGATCAGATTCTCGTAATCAATACGGACATCCAGTCTCTCTTCTACCTGTTCCATAACCTGCTTAATGAGGTTGTCACTGCGCTGACCAACTTCGTGTTCCTCAATGAGATAGGGAGAAACAATATCCAAAACTATTCTTGTAGCGATTTTGTAGCCAACAAACAGAACTGCCGCCAAAACAGCGACCTCGATCCAAACAGTCCACCAGTATCGTCTCACCGTACTCACCTCCTGACACAAGACTCCATAGGTCTACCTATGGGTTAAGACGAAAGAAATCGGTTTTTGTTCCCTGAAATTAGCGGCCCATTGCCTTATCCTGGGCGATGATCAGCTTCAGAGCTTCGACACCGACACGGACAGCAGAGGAAGTATCCTCGCTCATGTTCTGGTCCAGACCTGCAGCCTCACGCTCCTGGTTCCAAATAACATGGAAGCAGGAACCGCAACGGCAACCCAGAGCATCAGCAACTACGAAGAGAGCTGCGGATTCCATTTCGCTGGCCTTAACGCCCAGGCGCTTCCAAGCTTCCCACTTCTGGAGGAGCTCGTAGGAAACGGGCATCTTAGCGGGGCTGTGCTGGCCGTAGAAAGCGTCCTTACACTGGACAACGCCGGTGTGGGTGCGCTTACCCATAGCCTGAGAAGCCTGACGCAGAGCCAGAGCGATATCCAGGTCGGATACTGCGGGGTACTCAATGGGTGCATACTCCATGGAGGTATGCTCATAGCGAATAGCGCCGGTAGCAACAACGATGTCGCCGGACTGAACGTCCAGATCGATACCGCCACAGGTGCCTACACGGATGAAGGTGTCAGCACCGATGTTGTGCAGTTCTTCCATAGCGATGGAAGCGGAGGGACCACCGATACCGGTGGAGCAAACGCTGACCTTCTCGCCCAGGAGGGTGCCGGTATAGATATTATACTCACGGTTCATGCCAACATGCACGGGATTGTCAAACAGCTTTGCGATGGATTCGCAACGGCCGGGATCACCGGGCAGAATAACGTAACGACCTACGTCGCCTTCGACACAGCGAATATGGAATTGCTTATCAAGTTCTTGCATAACAGTACACTCCTTATGTTTTAATGTAGCTTATCTATTATAACGTATTTCCGCAGAAACATCAAATCTTTTCCGAAATTTCGTATTTTTGCACGAAATTCGCATGGAACTTTTGTTGTTTCTGTCAAGAAATAGCCCGTTTCTCATTTAGAACAGGGTCATCTGGCTGCTATCGGGTAGTTCTCCGAAGGCACCTGCCTCTTTCAGCTTTTCGATATGGGTCTTGGAAACCTTGGGGCAGGCACGAGCAAACTCCTCAATTGAGACAAATTGCTTGCCCTCTCTGCCACTGAGAATATCCCAAGCCGCAGTTTCACCCAGACCCCCAACGGAAACAAAGGGGGGCAACAGCTTTCCGTCACGGATCTGGAAACGGGTAGCGTGGGAACCGTACAGATCCAAGGGTGCAAACGCAAAGCCACGGAGATAGAACTCATAGCAAACCTCAAGGGTTGTAAAGATATCATCGTCCTTGGCCGTCTTATCGGGATTTTCCTTGATCCGTTTCATGCTTTCCTTAACGGTCTCAATGCCGTTTGTCATCATGACCGCATCAAAGCCGTCCTTCTGGCTACGGCGGTAGAAATAAGCCGCGTAGAAGGCAAGGGGCTTGTGAACCTTGAACCAGGCAATACGGAATGCCATCATAACATAGGCGGCGGCGTGAGCCTTGGGGAAGAGATATTTGATCTTCTTGCAGGAGCCGATATACCATGCAGGTACTCCGGCGGCTACCATTTCTTCCTCTGCTCCGTCAGGGAGACCTCTGCCCTTACGGACAGCCTCCATGATCTTAAAGGCACGCTTTTCCGGCATACCGCACTTAATCAGGTAGATCATAATATCGTCACGACAGCCGATAGCCTGGGAAACGGTAGCGGTTCCGCTGACGATGAGATCCTTTGCATTGCCCAGCCAAACGTCTGTACCATGGGAGAAACCGGATAGACGGATCAGAGTATCAAACTGCTCCGGCTTGGTATCCATGAGCATGCCTCGGGTAAAGGAAGTACCGAATTCCGGGATACCCACAGAGCCGGGGATGCCCAGAATCTCGTCATTCTCATAGCCCAGCACTCGACTGTTGCGGAAGATGGACATGGTATCCTTGTCATCTAAGGGGATCAGCTTGGCATCCACTCCCGTTAAGTCCTCCATATAGCGGATCATGGTGGGATCATCGTGACCCAGCATATCCAGCTTCAGGAGATTTTCTTCCATGGAATGGTATTCAAAATGGGTGGTGATTATGTCAGTATTCACATCGTCTGCCGGGTGCTGTACGGGGCAGAAGTCCCAGATCTCATTCTCCTGGGGAATAACTACCAGGCCGCCGGGGTGCTGTCCCGTGGTACGGCGTACGTCTACACAGCCCGCAGAGAGACGATTCTCTTCTGCTCTGGGAACCACCATATTCCGTTCTGCCAGATATTTTTTCACATACCCGAAAGCGGTCTTGTCCGCTACAGTG